>JAOZPM010000013.1:0-18015 GCA_029932765.1 Bacteroidales bacterium
ATCTACGGGCAAGACGCCCGAGATACATGGCCTAACAATACTCAATGATTTAGTTGTTTCACCGTAACACGGTTTTCCAGACCGTAGTTTATTGTATCTTAAAATCTACGGGCAAGATGCCCGAGATACATGGCCTAACAATACTCAATGATTTAGTTGTTTCACCGTAACACGGTCTTCCAGACCGTATTTATTTTATATTAAATCTACGGGCAAGACGCCCGGAATACTTGGCTTAACAATACTCAATGATTTAGTTGTTTCACTGTAACACGGTCTTCCAAACCGTATTTATTTTATATTAGATCTACGGGCAAGACGCCCGAGATACATGGCTTAACAATACTCAATGATTTAGTTGTTTCACCGTAATACGGTCTTCCAGACCGTAGTTTATTATATCTTAAAATCTACGGCAAGACGCCCAAGATACATTTCTCAACAATACTCTATAATTAATAAATTACTATTATATTTGCAAGTATAATCACGAGAATTCTAAGATAATAAAATATGATTAAACGAGAAAGATTATACGATGCCTTTGGCGAGCTGTTATATGCAATTGCAATGGCCGATGGAAAAGTTCAAAAAGAGGAAATAAGAGTTATAGAAGGAATTCTTAATAAGCACCTTTGGGCAAAGGAAATTAAGTGGTCGTTTGATTATGAGAAATATAAAAATCATTCTTTAGAAGAAGCATATACCAAAGCTATATCGGTATGCAAGGAAAATGGCCCTGATCCTGAATATAAGTATCTACTTGATTTAATGCGTATTGTGGCTGATGCATTTGATGGAACTGTTGCTCAAGAGGAGCATATAATAAGTCGTTTTAAAGGCGATTTGCATGATGAATTTTTGAAACATCTGCAAAATCAGTAATTATTTATAGAAACTCATTTCTTCAACATAGTTTCCTACTTTATCGGTTAGCAAATACTTTATATCTTTACCTTCTTTAATGCTTTTACGAATATACGAGGAGCTAATTTCCATAAGAGGAACATCTTTTACTATTCTCACATTAGGGTGATTGTGAAATTTTGATTTCGCTATATTGGGTCGTGGATATACGTAAATAGAGTAATTCTCTAATATGAATTTGCCATTTTTCCATTTATCAATATGAATAATATTGTCTTCACCCATTATCAAAGCAAATTCTTTCATTGGATATTTTTCCTCTAAAAATGCAAGACTTTGAGTTGTATATGAGGGTTGAGGTAGCTTAAATTCAATATTTGATGCCCATAGTTTGCGGTTATCTTCCACAGCAATATCAACTAATGCATATCGGTGATAGTCTTCCAAAAGACTATTTTTTTTCTTAAAAGGACTCTGTGGAGAAATAACAAACCATATCTCATCCAAATCACTGTTTTGTACAATATGGTTAGCAATAATTAAATGCCCCACATGAATAGGATTAAAGGATCCAAAAAATAGTCCGGTTTTCTTTTCTGTTAGATTTGCCATTAGTTTAAGAGTTTATTTAGCTCATAATCAATATTAATATGGTTCTTTTTACATTCTTTTATTAGAGTCTCTTTGCAATTAAATAGTTTATTATTTATGTCTTCATATTTCAATTTCCAATTATCAATAGATACAGACTTAAGTTTAATATCGTTATTTATAGTTTCACTAATCTCGTATGTATTAATAAAACTATCACATACAAGAAAGAGCTCTTCTTTTAATAAGCTCAACTTATTAAGAAGAATATCTATGGATATATCTTGTGTAGCTTCAAAATCCTTTGGAACTGATAAAGCAACAATTTTTCTTAATAATATTATGATGTTATCTTCTGATGAATACATAAATACAAAAGTATCAAAAAAACATGGCTATACAATTAAAAAATAGCTGTAACTTTGGTGTTTAATATTAGAATTAAATGAGAGTATTTGTATTAATAGGATTTATGTTTTTATTTGGATTAGAGTTGCAAGCTCAGAATAATAATCCTATGCGTATAGAAGTAGATTCTAGAACTTACGAAGATGTTTATGGTTTGCCTCTTGATAATGGAAACTTCTTAATTCTTAAAAGCGAAAATCGACATTCTAACAATGGAGTAAACTGGGTGTTAGATTTATATGATTCGTCGTTTAAGAAAAAGAATAGCAAAAAGTTATTATTGCCTCGTGGATTCACTCCCGTTAAGTATAGAATAAATGGAGATAGTATTCTTTGGCTCGCCTATAGCGAAGAGGGTGGGGCAAAGGGAAGCTTTATGCTTTATCGATTCAACTTGCATTCGGGCTTAATGTGGAGTAAATATGTTAAAGGAAGTAGGAAATCTGTTTTTTCTGGTTTTGAAATTATTGGAAATCGCATTATTATTTTTGGAGAAAAAATTGAAGATATTGCTGATCAATTGATTGAATCAAAAATGCCTTTTGGTATTGAATTCATATATCCAACATTATCAAAATATGGAGAAGTAATTACATCTTTATCATTAGATAATAATGAAAAAGCGGTGCTAATAGTGGAGGTTGATAAAGGGAATAATAGTGGCCTTTACTATTTTGAATATACAACAGCAAAAACCGAAGTGGACATCTATGCACTGGAAACAGGTAGCCCGGTGAATATTATTGATGGAAGTTTGGTTATTAGTGATGATGGTAGTCTTCTACTTTTGGGGACATTTAATTATAATGTTGGGCGCGAAACAAGTAGTGATAAGGTGGTGGCAAATGGCACTTTTATTGGAAAAGTGGTTAATAAAGATTTTCAGTTTTTTAAAACCAATGAGTTTTTAGAATATAAAAACATTTTTGCAACACTTACCGCTAACGAGCAAAAGCAACTTAAGCAAAAGCATAAACAAGGCAAAGAAGTTTCATTAGGTTTTAAAATGTTGACCCATAAAAAGGTTCTGAAACAAAGAGGCTTATATGTAGTTTCTGCTGAAACTTATTACCCAGAATATCATTATGAAAGCAGTTTTGACTCTAGAGGATATATGTATCAGAATCAGGTCTTTGATGGCTATAGAACTACTAATTGTATTGTTTCGGCCTACAATGAAACTGGCGATATGGTATGGGATAATTATATGCATTCTTCTGAGATATTGGAGTTCAACTTACAAGAGAGTGTTTTAGTTTTTGCAGAGGCAGATTCTAATATTGTAATGGCGTATTACCACGATGGTAATGTGTATAGTAAAACAGTAAGTGGCAATGATATTGTTTTTAAGAAATCTGAAGATAAAATTGAAACCGTTCTAGGTAATAGTATTCTTTCAGAAAGATATGGACGAATACAACATTGGTATGATAGTTATTTTGTATTGTCGGGTTATCAGGTTTTATATGGTACTAATGGTGAAAAGAAGAAAGTCTTTTTCTTTAACCTAATTAGCTTTGAGTAGTAATTGCAATTGAGAATTATCCACTAAATTTATCCTAAACCATTATTATAACTCCAACCTTTTTTTCAATATATTTGCAGCCTAAAATAATAAATAAATACAATGTTTGAAGATAGATCAAAACCAAGAACAGAGATAAAAGATTTAGGTGAGTTTGGCCTAATTGATTTTTTGACAGGAGATATTGAATTAGTTCAGAAATCTTCTGAATATGGCGTTGGAGATGATGCTGCTGTTATCAATCCAGAAGGTAAGAAGGTGCTAGTAAGTACTGATTTATTAATGGAAGGAGTACATTTTGATTTGGCATATGTGCCACTTAAACATCTAGGATATAAAGCTGCTATTGTAAATTTTTCTGATATGGCAGCAATGAATGCTCTTCCAACTCAGATAACTGTGAGTATTGGACTTAGCAATAGATTTTCTTTGGAAGCAATAGAGGAGTTTTATGTAGGTTTAAAATTGGCTTGTAAAGCATTTAATGTGTATATTGTTGGTGGCGATACTACTTCGTCAAAAGCAGGATTAGCAATTTCTATTACAGTGCTTGGCTTAGCAGAGCAAGAGGATATCGTATACCGTAATGGAGCAAAAGAAGGAGATTTAATTTGCGTGAGTGGTGATTTGGGTGCAGCTTATGCAGGCTTGCTTATTCTTGAAAGAGAGAAAAGTGTTTTTACTGCAAATCCCGATATGCAACCCGAATTAGATGGTGCTGATTATGTTCTTGAACGTCAATTGAAGCCTGAAGCCCGCGTTGATATTGTAAAAATACTTAAAGATTCGTCCATTAAACCTAATGCAATGATTGATGTGAGTGATGGACTTGCTTCGGAAATAAAGCATATATGTAAGCAGTCGAAGTTAGGAGCTAATCTGTATGAAGATAAACTTCCAATTGACCAAAAAACATGGGATGCGGCACGTGCATTTAATATGGATCCAACAATGTTTGCACTTAATGGTGGCGAGGACTATGAATTGCTATTTACTTTGCCTCAAAGCGAATTTGAGAAACTAAAAGATATTCCAGAGATTAGTATTATTGGTTATACTACTGATGCAGGTTCAGGTATTAACCTTATCACAAAGAATAATGTATCGACGCCAATAGAAGCCCAAGGTTGGGATGGTCTTTCTGACAAGCTAAATGATGAAAATACTACCGATCAATAATTGTACTTTAGATATTATTAAGATAGTATTAGTATAAAAATATAGAGTTATAAGGTCTTGATAAAAAGATATTTTAAGTTTTGAAGCTTACTTTTCATAGTAGCTTCAAAACTTAAAATTTTATAACTTATTTTATTTTTACTTTTCTAACAGAGTCAATTACAGTTCCATCAACCCATTTGATAACGGCAATAACCTCATCCTCAAGTTCAGGTTTATCGGGCACACCGCAAATTTCCTCAGCTTCAGCTTTAAGTTGCTCAATGGTTTTGAGTTCAAAACCTGCCGCAGCAGCTTTCTCAATCAAGTCCTTACGTAGTGGGTTTACTGCAACACCTCGTTCTGTTACAATAACATCAATAAGTTCGCCAGGGCCACAAAGTGTAGTTACCTCATCTATTATTACAGGAATTCTATCACGAAAAAGAGGAATAGGTAGTATTACTGTTTTGCCAAATAGGCAATTTTGCCAACCACCAATACCGTGTAATAAATAACCATCGGAGTGAGTAACAACATTAGCGTTGAAGTTTACATCCACCTCAGTAGCACCGAGTACTGCTATATCAATCATGGAAGCAAAATTTCCTTTGCTATGGTAATTATAACTTGTAAATGGGCTAGTATCAACATGGTTTGCATTCTCACGCATTGAGCGGATTCCTTCCAAATCAAAAGTTTGTCCATCGAGGATGTAATCTACAATACCATCTTCAAGCATTTTAACAGGATATTTATTGCTCCCTGCTCTTATAAAACGTGCCTTCCAATTATTACGACGTAGTATTTCTTCAAAATAAATTCCAATTGATAATGACGTTCCACCAGCACCTGCTTGATAACTAAATCCATCATGAATTATTTCTGTAGCTTCACAAAATTGAGCTGTTTTTTCTGCAATTAGAAGTCTATCAGGGCTTTTAGTGATATTAGTTGTGCCAGAAATGATTTTTTCAGGGTCACCAACAATATCTACTTTTACAGTATAGTCAACGTAGTTTCCATGAATTTGCCATGGAATACAAGGAAATGGCACCATATTATCGGTAACAACAATCACCTTATCAGCATATTGCGAATCAGCTAATGCAAAGCCTAATAATCCCGATGCCGCAGTGCCATTTACTCCATTGGCATTTCCAAATGCATCAGCTGTTGGTGCGGCAATTACTGCAATATCAATTTGTACTTCGCCATCTTGTACTGCCTGATATCTACCACCGTGAGAGCGTAGAACGCCAACGCCAGCCATACCGCCTTCACTAGCAAATTTTCCTAGAGCGCCATTCATGCTGCCTTCTATTCTGTTTATTGTTCCATCTTTAAGATACTTAATTAAAGGCTCATGGCAAGGGAATGATGCTGAAGGATACCATCGTAAATCTTTTATTCCTAACTCATGTGCAATATCAAAAATTTGATTTGCAACGATATCTCCATTCCTAAAATGGTGGTGAGTAGATATTGTCATTCCATCTTTCAAGCCGCTCTTTATTAGTGCTTCTTTAAGGTCTTTTACCGTTTTATTTCCATCTTGTGGAAAATTGGCACATGATGATAGTTTTGGTGCAAATCTACGCCCTTCTGGAATGTATTTTCCAACTCCTTGATATGGAATTTGTTTTTCGCCATTTATTTCTTCAGGAACCATACGGCCTGCTGCATTCTTTACTAGTTTAATATCTTGCTTACTCATTATTTTCTGGTTTTTTGTATTGTTTTATTCTCAAAGATTGACTGTAGACTGCCGACTTAATACTGCCGACTATACCTTCTCCATCCAATCTTTAGAAATAATGCCCAAATCTATTGCTGTATTCAAAGTGTTTTCGGCTCTTTTTACAACGGGTGCATCAATCATCTTTGTGCCTAATGATATAACGCCTAAGCCTTTTTTCTTAGCTTCCATAAAAGCAATATATATTTTCTGAGCTTTAGTAATTTCTTTTTCTTCAGGAGCAAAATTCTTATGTATAACATCTATTTGGCGAGGGTGAATGCAACCCATACCATCAAATCCTAGGGATTTAGATTTACGAACATTTCTTGCCAGAGCTTCCATATCTGATACGTCAGAAAAAACAGAATCAATAGGTTGAATTCCAGCTGCACGGCATGCATTAACAACCGATGAACGAGCAAAGAAAGATTCATCACCACCTTCAGTGCGCAAAGTTCCTATGTCTGCAGTATAATCTTCTAAGCCTATTGCTATTGATGATATATTATCAGCAGCAGTGGCTATCTCATAAGCTTTTACTACTCCCAAAGCTGATTCTATAATAGGCATAAGCCATATTTGCTCTTTTATTCCATGCTTTGTTCTTAATTCATCAATTCGGCTATTTACTTGCTTTATTTGATCTGCCGATTCGCATTTAGGAACCAGAATAAGGTTCACATTATGTGCAATAATAAAATCTAAATCTTGCAATCCTAAAGGAATTTGATTTATTCTAACCATTCGTTCTGCTCCGTAAAAATTTATGCCACGAAGAGCATTACGAACCATAAATCTTGCTTCATATTTTTTATCATGAGCCACAGCATCTTCCAAGTCTAATATTATTCCATTGGGATTATGAATGCCTGCATTAAGCATCATACTTGGTGTATTGCCGGGTAAATATAACCTTGAAAATCGCATTTGATTTTTCTTTGTAATGCTCTTATTAGCTTCTATAATAGGAAGAAGGTATTCTTTGTCGCTATCAATCAATTTGTGAATAGCAGCTTCCATTCTAGCAGCAATTACCAAAGGTAGAGCTCCTTTATCAATAATAAGGAGGTTGGCATTCTCAATATTATAAAAGCTAAGGATATCACTAATTAAAGCACGATTAGATTTGCCGAACATGATATCTACTTTAGATGTTAGATCTAAATTGATACCTCCACTAGAGGTTAATTCTATTTCAATATAAATATCTGAACGTATTTTTTTACCTTGATTTCCAATTCCAACTTTTTTGTTCTCTATCATAGTACTAAGACTTTTCGAAATTATTATTTCTGAATTATAATTATCAGACAACAAAGATAGAAATTGTTCAAATTACAACAACAAAAAGTTCACTATAAAATGTAGTAATATGTATTATTGATATTTATTATTAATCAATAATATAAACTAATTGGGCATAAAAAAAGCTCTTTCACATTTGTGAAAGAGCTTCTATATATTTTTTAATAGTACTTTCTTACTTCTTGATGAATTTAGAAGTTGTAATATCATTTCCTGCTCTAAGTTGTAGAATATACATACCTGGTGTTAAGTTAGAAGTATTAATTCTTTCAGACTGATTGCCTACTTTATTGCCAAGTTGCTCATTACTCAACAAACGACCATTAATATCATAAATGCTAATAGTAATACTAGCTTTTTCAGTTAAGTTATACTCTACTGTAGCGTTATCTGCAACAGGGTTAGGATATAGCTTAATGTCAGAAATGTATTTCTTGTTTTTATTAGAGTTATCTTCAATACTCATTAAAGTTTTGCAAGTAAAGAATCCTCTACCATGAGTGGCTGCATATATTTGACCGTGGTTATATACACCAGGATAAATTTGAACTAATGGGTTGCCTTGGTCTAAAGTAACTGTTTTGCGCCAAGCTAATCTATTTTGTTGTTGAATTATCTGATAAACAGGTGCCATAGCCTCAAATCCACTATTTTCTTTAGTCCATATAGGATTTGTACTTGTTATATTATCTGTAGTGAAAATTCCAAACTCAGTTCCAATAATACATAAATTAGTATTATACATTGGAATTAAAGAAGCATATACAGGTGTATTTGACGGTAGGTTACCAACAGCATTTTTGAATGTTGGATTATTTGAAGTAGCGTTATTCGAGTAATAAATAGAATTAGTACCAGTACCAGCAATAGTAACAACAATATTGTCAGCATTTTCAGGGTCTATAGACACACTTGAAACAATACCACCAAATGATTTTATTATTGTATCATTAACAACATAAGCTGGAGAGTTTGCGTCTGCTGTAGAGTCTTCTTGAGCCTCTAAAAGATTACTTAATCTACCAAGCTGATTGTTAAGTACATAATAAAGCACATCACCATCTCTAGAGATATACATATTCCAAACAGCAGTACCTGCTACTGGGTTTTTACTTACTAACGACCATTCAGGAGTTGTTTGTTTGAAATATAATGATTGTTTAGTCATCCATATACCAGCAACAGTTCCAACAAAGAAACGACTTTGTACTGGGTCAGTTATCTTAATAGAATCTTCAAAATCAATATCAGCAGTTAAAATATATTCAAAAGGATAAGCATTATTTGTAGCACTACGACCATCAATAGTATCGCCCATAGTATAATCTTGATCTGCAACGTATATTACCGAATCTCTACTATTAGGATAATTAATTGTTTCCCAAATAATTGTAGGAGTAACAAAAGCTCCTTGTAAGTTTGCTAAAACTTCTTGGCTGTAAAACTCTGGAGTTGCAGGACTCTGACTCTTATCAGATGGATTTTGCATACTAGCACCAAAGTCAGAAGAACGAGATACTTCACCATAATATATGGAAGCAAAAATAACTTCTTGATTTAGCATTGAAGTAGCAGACCATCCGCCATCACCACCTAAAACCTCTCTAGCCTCTTGTTTTTGACTAGGGTGTGTAGCAGTACCATCTATAAATTGAGTACCATTATCTTGTGCGCCACCCATAACACCACCATTTGGGTGAGTAGATACTGCGTAGAATTGAGTTACATTAAAATCTGAATTTAAGGTAGTAAATGTTTGACCTCCATTAGTAGTTTTTGATACTCCGCCGTCTGTTCCTTGGTAAAAAGTATTTGGATCAGTTGGGTGTTGAACATATATATGTTGATCAGCATGAACATATACTGGTGAAGTAGGGTCGGCAGACCATATAGTTTTTTTAGTCCAACTATATGGAGAAGTATTATTAACTTTTTCACCTTTCCATAAATCTACTCCTCCAACATATACTATGTCTGAGTTAGTCTTATGTACCATTATTACGTTATCGTACCAACCTTGGTTATTTGGTCCAAATAAATTAAATGCAGTAATGCCACCATTACCAATTTTCGACCAATTGCTACCACCATCAGTGGTTTTGTAGATACCCTCTAACGCTCCGCCATTAGCATATACTGCATATATTACATCTTCATCTGAAGGAGCGATAGCTACTTCTACTCTTTGTCCACTTCCTGGAGTATTTTGCACCCATGTTCCATCACCGTCAGAAATAAACACTCTATTTCCCATTGTTGCAACAACACGAGTTTCATCACTCATAGATTTAACATCCTTAAAGTTACCTCCTTTTTCCAAAGACCAGCTTACACCATCATTAGAAGTAGATTGTAATCCTGTGGTAGTTGCAGCATATACTTTTCCGTTTTTGTCAGAAGCAAGCCTATTAATAAGTTTCCAATTAGTAGTATTAGAAATGATAGTAAAGTCACTAGCAGTAGCTTTTTTAAGATAAATACCTGAACCTACACCGCCAGAACCTCTATTTGTATAAGCTGCACCCGCTAAACCTTCCCCAGTTCCAACATAAATATCACCATCAGGTGTTTGACACATTGATGAGATAGAAATATTGCCATCAAGAGGTACTGAAGTCCACGATTGACCCGCATTTGTAGATATCCATAATCCACCTTGTACTCCACCAACATACATAGTGTTGTTGGTGTTGTCTTGATTGTCAAAAATTAATGCTCTTACTCGGCCTCCAACATTATTAGGACCTATATCTTCCCATGTTAAGCCTGCAGTTTTAGCAGTAGGCATATTTTTAGCAGCTTTTCTTGCAGCTACAATTTTGTCAATTTCGATATCACCAGTAACAGCATCAGCTTTCAACCTATGGTAATATGCAATTGCGCCATCAATTCCACTGGCGTTTTTTTGTGAGTGTTTTACTTCTATAGTATTATTGCTTTTATTGTTTTGTCCCAAAAACAATGTGCCACTAACAGCAATAATGCCGAAAGCTATCAGTCCTAAAAGTAATTTTCTTGTTTTCATATCTATTGTTCAGTAAATTATATAAATGTCATATCGTGTATTAAAGCTTGGCAAATTACGGCTTTTTTTAATACATTTTATAATATATTTTGTAATCTTAATGTATTGCAAAAATAGCTTATTACTAATATAAATACTAATTTTTGATATTCAATTTTGCAAGAAAAATATAGTTTTTTCTCAATCCTATATATTTTAAGGTATTTTTATTGGAAATCTTATACCAATTTGTTGGTTTAGTTTCAATTTGGTATACTTAGTGAATGAGATTATTTATTATACCTAGAGCCAAATCGGAATGCTAAAAATAGGCGTATTTTAAAATATTCAGGTTCGTTAAGTCCCATTATTTGAATAGGAATAGCATATGTATCAACAATAATACCTGCTTCAAATGCTTTAGTTTTTTCTTGAAAAGCTTCAAATTCCACATTTAAACCTAACTTAAAACTAAGACCAGGGTGTATACTTAGTTCACTTAGACCTTTGGTATAAGGGCCTCTGCCAAAAATATCTTCAATTTCGTGCTTTGTAGGGTCATATTTTTCTAAAACGACAGAATTGTTGGTTGCCTGATCAAAAACGTATAGATAAATTGGCTTACCTATCCCTACATTTAAACCCCCATAATAAAACCATCTAATTTCTACACCACCCCAATAAGGTTTTTCGGCTATTATTTTCTGACGGCCACGCATTATTTGAAGACCGTAAAAGTATTCTAGTTTGCCGTAAAAGAAACTCTTTGCTGATGATGAGGCGGAAATCCATAATTGACGCTCTTGTTTGCTGTCGCCAATAAATGAAAAATTAATATCCCAAGTCTTCTTATTCTTATATGTGATAGCTTTCCCAAGGCGGTAACCAACACCCCAACCATCTGAATTGAAATTTATACCAAAACTTTTTTCGCGCTTCAATAATGGTTTCTTAATAATCTTATCAGCTTTTTGAGCTATAAGGCTAATAGGTAATATTAATAAAACTAAAAAATAGATAGTTTTTTTCATCATCATTATTGAAATAATATACAGAATAATCAGCCAATAATTGGTAATTATAGGTTTATTATTTTAGTTTAAATTTTCGGTTAAAATAATATCCTGCATTTCAACTGTTTCAGTTTGAGAATACATTCCAGGGCATTTTGGCCCGTGAGATTGACATGATGCAAGAAACAAAATGCTTCCCAAAAGCATTAAACCTAATATTGTTGCCTTTTTCATTGTTCTTTAATTAATTAGTAATAACTGATATAATTAGGATAACCTAAATATAATTTAGGTATGCTAACAACATACAAAGATAGTGTTTTATGGAAAATGAAACCCCATAAATTTAATATTTTTAAAATTTGTGTCATTAAATATTTATTTGAGAACTTTTTCTTTAAATTTGTGTACTAGAAAATGATAAAATTATGCAGCTAAAAATTGATAAAGATTGGGAGATTTTATTAGGTGATTATATAAAAACCGATAAGTTTAAAACTCTTATAAAATTTGTGGAGAAAGAATATAATGAAGTAACAGTATTTCCGCCTAAGGAGGATATTTTTTCCGCATTTAGTTTAACCTCAGTTAGTAATGTTAAAGTTATTATTTTGGGGCAAGATCCTTATCATGGATTTGGACAGGCACATGGATTATGTTTTTCGGTTCCTGATGGTGTAAAACAGCCACCTTCTTTAAGAAATATTATTAAGGAATTGAATAGTGACTTGGGTATTGGAAATCCTAAAAATGGTAATCTTATAAGTTGGGCTAAGCAGGGAGTGCTTTTACTGAATGCAACTTTTACTGTGCGTGAAAAAGAGGCAGGCTCGCACCAGAAAAAAGGTTGGGAGGAGTTTTCTGATGAAGTAATACGTAAAATATCTGAAACTAAAAAGAATTGTGTTTTTATACTATGGGGAAATTATGCAAAGAAAAAAGCATTGCTAATTGATAAGAAAAAGCATTTTATTATTGAAGGAATACATCCATCACCGCTTTCTGCTCATCGTGGCTTCTTTGGTAGCAAACCATTTTCTGCTACTAATGATTATCTTAGGTCAAGCAATATTTTACCAATTAATTGGGAAATACCAATTCCTAATTCTAATCAACAATCCTTATTTTAAACTAATATATTGAAAGCTATAACAGGAATTTTTATTTTATTATTTTTATCCTCATTTTTATTTGGTCAGAAGAATTATACACTAGAATTAATACTAAATAATGATTCTAATGATTTTGAAATGCCCAAATATAAAATACAATTTAAGGATAGTTTGATGAGAACTAAAGAAGTTGATAGGATAGTATTTTACTTACAGACAAATGGTTATGCTGAGCTAAAAATAGATAGTAGTATTTATTATAAGTATTCATTGAAAATTTATATAGTTCAAGGGCAAAAATATATTTGGAAGAAGCTTGATTTTAATACTTCAGAGTGGAAAATGCTTCAAAACCTTAAGCAGGAGTCTTTGGATTTTAATAATAAGGATTTTAATTATGATGAGTTACTTATGTTGCAAAGAGATATTATTACTCGTTTCGAAAATTCGGGCTATCCTTTTGCAAGTATTAAATTATCAAATATTGAGATTGTAAATAATGGAATATCTGCAAAATTGGTAATTGATAAGGGTTCTATAATAATTATTGATACTATTAAACTTACAAGTTTTGATGGAATAAGCCATGGATTTATTCAGCAATATTTAGGGATAAAAGTAGGAGAGGAATATAATGAGTCTAAAGTTAAGGAAATTGAAAAGCTTATAAATATGCTTGATTTTATGGAAATTGATAAGCCAATGAGAATTGATTTTTCTGATGGTAAAGCTGAATTGCTTTTAAGTTTGCGAAAGAAGAATAATAACCAATTTAATGGAATTATCGGTATGGCTCCAAATTCACAGAATAAAAAACTACAATTTACAGGAAATCTAAACCTTAAATTAGTAAATGGCTTTAATAGAGGTGAGCGAATTTCCCTTTTATGGGAAAGCCCTGGTAATAGTTCGCAGTTTTTAGAAATAAGTTTACAATATCCATATTTATTTAATAGTCCATTTGGTGCTGGCTTGGATTTTAAGATTGATAAGCAAGATACTACTTATGTAAACCTTGAATATAAACCATCTTTGCAGTTTGCTATTGCTGGCCAAGATTATATAAGTACTTATATTCATGTCTTTCAAAGCAATTATCTAAATACAGAAGTAAGTATTGATAATAATTTAAAGGATGTAAGTTCTCAATCTTTTGGATTTGGGCTACACTTAAATCATTTGGATAATATTATTAATCCAAGGCGAGGATTTTTTTTAAAAGTGAACTCTGATGGTGGTTATAAGTATTTTTTAAGTGGGGATGCTGATAATAATGAAGAGGTTAGCGAGTTTGTTTTTAGAGTTAAAAGTGAAGCCCAGGTTTTTATTCCGCTTTTCAGAAGGCAGACAATTATGCTAGAAAATTATACGGCATATATTGCTGGCGAAAATATTATGATAAACGAATTATATAAAATTGGAGGCTTTAAAACTTTTAAAGGTTTTGATGAACAGTCTATTTTTGCGCAATTTTATAGCGTTTATACTGCCGAATATCGTTTGTTGCTTGATCAATACTCTTATTTGGGAGCATTTTATAGCATAGGGCAAGTTGTTAATCCATATCCAATTACTTCCACAGGAGTATATCAGTCTTTTGGCTTAACATTCAATTTTGCTACAAAAGCTGGTGTGTTTGGATTATCGTATGCCTTGGGCAAGAATGAAGAAACTAATTTCGAATTTGGAAAAGCAAAAATCCATTTTGGATATATGGCGGTTTTTTAATTGATTATGTAAAATTCCACCTAGTCTCTATATATCAGTAGACTAGATATTTATTAGAGATACTTTGTGCTGATAACTGTTTTTATCGACTACAGTTTACCGATTGCTTTTACCGATTACAGCTTTTACCGACTACAGTTTATCTTTTATTCCTCCACCAACGAAACAAATAAGTCTCGCTCATCAATATTATCAACATGAAGAATGTCAATCTTTACATATGGTTTTGGTATTAGGTCAATAATGATATCAGCCCACTCCATAAGGCAATAATTGCCACTATAAAGATAGTCGTCAAGGCCAATATCTATTGCTTCTTGAAGATGCTCTAGTCGATAAAAATCAAAGTGATTTATTTCTCCATATTCTGAGCTAGTATAAATATTAGCAATGGCGAAAGTAGGGCTAGTAACCTCTTCTTCTGCTCCCAATAAATTGCAGAAGTACTTGGCAAAAGTAGTTTTGCCAGCTCCCATTTCCCCATTTAGAACAAAAAGGCGATTATTAGCATACTTGCTAATAATCGTTTTTGCTGTTTCTTCTAATTCGTTTAGCCTTACAATCATATTTTTTTTATTTGGCACTTAAGGTAATCATTGGAATAAGAACTTCTTCTAAAGAAATACCTCCATGCTGAAAAGTGTCGTTATAGTATTTGTTGTAATAATTGTAATTATTAGGATATAAAAAGAAATCACCTTGCTTTGCAAATACATATTTAGTACTCACATTAATTTTTGGTAAGAATATATCATCAGGATTTGTTACCTCAAAAACTTCTTTTGCTTTATAGTCCAAATTGCGACCAAATTTATATCTTAAATTTGAATTTGTAGCCTTATCACCAACAATTTTAACAGGTTTCTTAACCTTTACTGAGCCATGATCAGTAGTAATTATTATCTGACCTTTCTTCTCTGCAATGGTTTTCATTATCTCAAATAAAGGTGAATTCTTAAACCAAGAAAGAGTAAGTGAGCGATATGCCTTCTCGTCAGATGCTAATTCACGTATAACTTCCATCTCTGTTCTTGCATGCGAAAGCATATCAACAAAATTATAGACGATTATATTAAGCTTCTTATTGAAAAGTTTATGAGTATTCTCAGCAAGTTTTCTCCCTTGATCTAATGTTATTATTTTATTATAGGAATAGTCCATATCTAAGCCAAGTCGCTTAAGCTGAGTTCCTAAAAGTTCTCCTTCAAATTGATTCTTAGTTCCTTCTTCATGCTCATGAGTCCAGTATTGTGGGTATTTTTTTTCAATTTGTGATGGCATTAGCCCCGAAAAAAACGCATTTCGTGCATATTGAGTAGTGGTTGGTAATATGCTATAGTATATGGAGTCTTCCACAACTCTGAAATAATCTGATAAAGCAGGGTAGATTGTTTTCCATTGGTCGTAGCGCAGGTTGTCTATTACAAAAAGAAAAGTAGGGGTATGCTCTTTTAATTGAGGCAGCACCTTTTTTCTAAATACAGTTTGCGATAGAACAGGAGCTTCGTCATCTCCTTGTAGCCAATCTATATAATTGTTTGAAATAAAATTAGAGAAAACAGTATTTGCTTCATCTTTCTGTGTTTGGTAAATATCAAGAATTCCACTATCTTCAGATTTTTCAAGCTTTAATTCCCAATCAATAAGTCGTTTATAAATCTTTATCCATTCATCGGGGTTTAGGTTATTTGTTAACTCTAAACCAATCTCACGAAACTGACGTTGGTAGTCCATACTATTCTTATCAGATATTATCTGATTCGCATTTATATTCTTTTTTATAGCCAAAAGAATCTGATTTGGGTTTACTGGCTTAATCAAATAGTCGGCAATATTAGATCCTATTGCCTCTTCCATTATGGATTCCTCTTCACTTTTAGTAATCATGATTACAGGAAGTTGTGAGTGTGTCTTTTTTATTTCTACAAGAACATCTAGTCCAGAAAGCCCAGGCATATTTTCGTCAAGAAAAACCAAATCATAATTATACTTTCCTATTAACATCAATGCATCAGCACCATTATTAATAGCATCCATTTCGTAACCTTTTTGTTCTAAAAATATAATATGTGGACGAAGCATTTCTATTTCATCATCAACCCAAAGTATTCTTGCCATAGTATGTTTATGTTTTAATTTATGTAATTGCAAATTTATAAATAATATCAAGTTTTTTAAACGTTATAAATTAATTAACGTTAAATTTGCAAGATGCGTATTCAAAATAAAAAAAAGATATTAAATGATCCAATTTATGGGTTTATAAATATTCCTGACCAAATTATTTTTGATATTTTTGAACATAAATATTTTCAAAGATTAAGGAGGATTAAACAGCTTGGTATGTCGCATTTGGTATACCCATCGGCGGTGCATTCTAGATTTAGTCATGCATTGGGAGCTACTTTTCTAATGGGCGAAGCTCTAAACACTATTCGTTATAAAGGAACTGAGATTACTAAGGAAGAAAGGGAAGCTGCTTTGCTTGCAATACTTTTGCATGATGTTGGTCATGGCCCTTTTTCGCATGCTTTGGAATATTCTTTAGTAAAAGATGTTTCGCATGAAAAAATTTCACTCCTAATAATGGAGAAACTAAATAAAGAGTTTGATGGAAAGCTTAGTCTTGCCATTTCTATTTTTAAGGATGAGTATCATAAGCGATTCTTACATCAGCTTGTAAGTTCGCAGCTTGATGTTGATAGAATGGATTATTTGCGCCGCGATAGTTTCTTTACAGGCGTTACCGAAGGAGCTATTGGTACTCAGCGAATAATAAAAATGATTGATGTAGTTGATGATAATATTGTGATTGAGCATAAAGGAATCTACTCCATTGAAAGTTTTTTACACTCGCGACGAATTATGTATTGGCAGGTTTATTTGCATAAAACAGTACTTGTTGCCGAGCAGCTGCTTATGAGTATTCTTAGAAGAGCTAAAGAAGTTAGTAAAAATGGAGAAGTGCTTTTTGCTACTCCTCCATTGGCTTATTTTCTTAATGAGGATGTGGATGATAAACTGTTTGAAAAAGATGAAAATGCTTTAAAAAATTATACTCTACTCGATGATTATGATATACTTGCAGCAATTAAAACATGGGCATATAATGCTGAAGATAAAGTATTAAGAGACTTGTCGGAAAGGCTTATTAATCGACGTTTTTTCAAAATAGAATATAGTGATAAGGAGTTCTCATTTGCAAGATTGAAGAAACTTAAGAAACTGACTCAGGAGAAGCTTTCTATTTCTGAAGAAGATTTATCCTATTATGTTTTTACGGACCATACTAGCAATTATATGTATTCTAATGAGGGTGGTAGTATCGATATTCTTTTTAAAGATGGTAAAGTAAAAGATATTGCCAATGTATCGGAGCAACTAAGTGTTGCAAAGCTTAAGAAACCTATTCGAAAGTATTTTATTTGTTATCCGAAAGAGATTCTATAATTATTTAATGTGAAAATAGTTGAGTTTGTCGTCGTCAAACTGAGTGATTTGCGTAGTGCAAAAGGATAAATAGTTGAGTTTGTCGTCGTCAAACTGAGTGATTTGCGTAGTGC
>JAOZPM010000013.1:18115-33524 GCA_029932765.1 Bacteroidales bacterium
CAAAAGGATAAATAGTTGAGTTTGTCGTCGTCAAACTGAGTGATTTGCGTAGTGCAACGGAGCAAATTGTACCGAAGTTTAGAGGACGAACTTATAAGTAATAGTTCCTGTTTGGACTTCTGTAGCATTAGGGTCCGAATTAAATCTTGCCTTAAGGGCAGCGGCAATTGCTAGGTTTTGTAATTTGCTACTCGATGTGCTGCCACTAACTTGCATACGTGCATTAATAACTTTTCCAGTTCTATCTACCCATATTTTAATAACAACAGTACCTTGCTCGTCACTATTATTAGTAGGCTTTGCAAGTTTTTTTGCTACTCTTCCCGAAAGACTAAAGGATATTCCCTCACCATTTCCACCTTTGCCAGTATAATTAGATGCATCAGGTTTCCCATTCTCTTTTCCTTGGTCACCAGGTTTTCCTGTTATACCTTCGTTTCCTCCATCGGTTGATTTAGCTTTTTTCTTAAAAACAAAGTCTTGATTTATAGCTTTTTTCTTTTCTTCTTCGGGTTCCTCTTCTGGTTTTTTATCTATTTCTTGAGGTAGTTCTTTTACCTTAGTTTTATTATCATCTAGCTTAACACTCTCTTCGGTATTTTGTGTTACCACATTGTCTTTTTTTGGCTGAGTTTGCGGTATAGGCTTTGGACTTACATTCTGAATCGGTTTTGTAGGTTGTACATTTCCCATTCCTTGATCAGAATATCCAAGATTTACCTCCATACCGATCTCTGGGCGAGGAGGGTCGGGTGGACTAAGTGTTACAATAAATAAAATGACAACAACAATTATATGAAACAATATTGTTCCTATAATACCTTTCCGCTTGTCATTGTCTATATTGAATTTCATAATAATTATAACGTAATTTCAGTCCTTTTATTATTAATTACTTATTTGGGTTGTGTTGCTAGTATGACCTTATATCTCGATTGACGCTTAGTATTTACATTATTAACCACATCAATTACATTTACAATATACTGTACATCAACAGTTTGATCTACTCTTAGTATTACGTTTCCTTCAGTAGCACTTTTAAGTTCGGCGCTTAATGATGATTCAAGTTGGTCTTCGCCAATTAGATTTTCTTCATCATTTATAAAATATTGAAGTTCTTCGTTAATATATACTGTTACATCTTTCTTGGAGTCAATTACCTTGGGGCTATTGCTATTAGGTAAAGTAAGAGGTATTGCATTAGGACTTACTAAGGTCGAAACTAATATAAAAAATACTAGAAGTAAGAATACTAAATCCGACATGGATGCAGTACTAAACTCAAGGCTTTTCTTATTTCTTATTCTTATTGCCATAATGTTGTTATTATGTGTTTATTCTATATCATTAAATATTCAATAGCGTAGAATTTTCAAGCTACTGCAAGCTATTAGGAAGCAGGCTCATATAGTAAATCCATAAATTCAGTTGCTCTAGCTTCAAGAATAAAAACTACTTTTTCAATTCTTGCAACTATTACGTTATAAGCAATATAGCCTATAATTCCTACAATAAGACCAGCAATAGTTGTTACCATTGCCTGATACATACCATCAGAAAGTAATCCAATATCTAGACTATTTCCGCCATTTGCCATATCAAAAAATACTTGTACCATTCCTACTACTGTACCAAGGAATCCAATCATTGGTGCTGCTCCTGATATAGTTGCTAATGCTGCAACATTCTTCTCTAATTTAGAAACTTCGAGCCTACCAATTGTCTCAATAGCAATATTAACATCCTGCAAAGGTCTTCCTAATCGTGCAAGTCCTTTTTCTATCATTTTGGAAAGAGGAGTGTCCTGCTTTTGACAAAGATTTTTGGCAGCATCTACCTTACCATCAGAAATTAAATCGCGAATATCGTTCATAAAACCAGTTTCATCTTTTGTGGCTTTATGTATTACTAAATATCTTTCTACAAATATATATACAGCAAGAACCGACATAATAGCTAAAGGACCCATTATCCACCAGCCACCAGCTTTGGTAAGTTCCCAAATTGACATCTCTCCGTCAACCATTCCTTGGCCTGCTTCTGCCATAGCATTTAAAGAGTCTTGTGCCAACTGCCCAACCTCATTTATTTGTAACATAAAAGTTAATGCGCCCATATTACTTATTGTTATTAGGTTTTTATGATTTTCTTTTTAAAGAAACATCCATACTGCTTTTTTATTGCACATAGATATTCAATTATGTAAAAATAGATTTTTAGAATACAATTGCTCATATCTAAAAGTATAATTACTAACACAGGGGTGTTAATTTAATAAGTGTTTAATAGAGAAAGGAGAAGGGTGAAGTAAGGTAAAATGGGAGTTGGGAATCGAGAAACTATATAATGATATAACAATCTAAAAGTGTAAATTACTGAAGACTGAAGACTGCCAACTGAAGACTGTTAAAACACTTTTATTAAAACATTTTTACAAAGCACCTTTTTCTTTTATGCTGTATATGTTCGTAGTTTTTCCAGTTGCCAATTGCTTTATCATTAGTTTCAAACATTCCTGTGGTTTCAATATATTTTAGGCCATGTTCTTCCATTGCTTTTTGAAGCTCTGCTTGAAGAATCACTGCTGCTCCTGTAGATTGAAACTCAGTTCGAACTCCAGTAAGCATTTGATCCATAGTATCAATCCCTTTGCCTTTTAGAGCTTTCATAATATGCACTATGCCTAGAGGAAATAATTTTCCCTTTGCTTTTTGCATTGCTATTGATAAGCTTGGTAGTCCTATAATAAAGCCAATAACTTGACCCTCTTTTTCTACCATTTTAACAAATTTAGGATTTAATAATTGAAGATATTTATCGGCATAAAAACTTGATAATGATTCGTCAAATTTTGATACGAAAGGTAGTACATCAAATGAGTTATTTAAAATCTCAAAAACAGTTTTTATATATGGTTTAAGATCATCTTGTTTTTCGAAATGTATTACTGATATTCCATATCGTTTCTTAATTAATTCTGCTCCTCTTGCTGCTTTTTTCTGCGCTCTTTCGCCTACTGTTAATCTAAATTCTATCCAGTCTATTTCTTTGGTATAATTATTATCTTCAATAAGTTGTTGGTAGTATGGCATATGATATTCACTTGCAATGGAAGGTAAATATTCGAAACCTTCAATTAATAATCCTTGATGATCTAGATTATTGAACCCCAATGGTCCCATTACGCCCGTCATGCCTTCTTCTTTTATCCAGCCCTCAGCAGTTTGTAGCAATAGCTTTGCTACTGCTGCATCATTAATACATTCAAATCGAGTAAAACGACCTATCTTTTCATTGCGATCTTCGTTATAATTATGATTAATGATGGCACCAATTCTTCCAACAACTTTATCGCCTTCTAGGGCAATCCAAAACGTAGTATCACAGAATTTAAACGATGGATTACTATCAGCTTTCATAGCTTTTATCTCATCATCCTTAATTGGAGGAACCCACATTCCTTCGTTCTTATATAGCTCAAATTGAAATTCTACAAACTTTTTATAGTCTGTTTTTTCTGAAACTTGCTTTATTGTGATGCTCATACCTTATTGTATTATTATTTTGCACAAAATTAATCAAAATCTGTATTTAAAATTTAATATTTATCATTAATTTTAAGTCTTTCAATAAGTTCATTCTCAATTTCGTATTTTGTAGACTTATTACGATTTATATAATCAAATACTTTTCCTTCGAATAGGTGCGCTAGAAATTCATTAAGATCAAATTTATTATTATTACGATGAATTATATATCGCATCTCTTCATTAAATATTTTTATCGAAATAGACTCACTTATTCCTTTTGGAAAGTAGGTTTTTTGAAATTCTTTTATTGCGTTTATATCATTGAGTTTCCGTAACTCACCCTTTAATCGAAGTTCTTCTTCAGAGAGCTCTACTCCAATATTTATTGCTGCATCAGCTTGATTATTACCATATTTACTAAGAATCCTTTGTGCATCATAAAGATCATAATCATTTATTAGCAACTTACCTCCAGGGCTAGTATAATATTGGTGGGATTGGATATTCTCTTCTTTTATTTGACAAGCAATATTATTTGACTCAAGTATATTCTTGAATAAATCCAAATCGCCAGTATTTTTAGAAGTTAGGATAGAAATCATTAGAACTTATCGTATATAATAATTAGTTATTTGCAGATTAACATACTTAGCTCCGATAGCTATCGTGGCTGAGAACTTAAGATTATTTTATCATAAATTCTTCTTCTTGGTAATAATCTACACTGTCGACACTCCAATCTACTTTAATAATGCAACGACCCCATGTAATGCTGTCTTTAGAAATAGTATGCTGTAGATTCTCATTAAGTTTAATGGTGTAATTTTTATCAAACCTATAGCTTTTAGGGAAAAATAAAAGAATATTTCCTGAGATATTTCCTTCAAATTTTTTATCGCCATACATCGGTGGGAACTCAACTATAATTGTATTTTTATCTTGACTTAGACTAAGGCCTTCTGCCAATTCTGAAGTTCTCAGCTCTTTATCTATTTGTTCTTGGTATGTAATCCCTTTTGGATAGTAGTCAGGAGTTACCAAATTTACCTCGTAATGTGCTGTTAAAATCACTAATCCTATCATGCTCAAAACAAAAAATGTTAAGAAAATAAAGATTCCTGTTCCCCAGTTGAATTTCATATGTTTATATTTTATTATTCCGATAACTATCAGAAAAGTTAGACCTGCCTGTTAATAAGGTAGGTAGAGACAAATGTTTTGGTTTATTTTATGTCATAAAAGTAAAGCAATAATCCATTCTAGAAACTAATATGTTATAGTTTTTATAAATGAATTATTGCCCACTTAGATTATTTATCTCCAATAAATGTTACTCTTGTTTCGTCAATTGATTTTCCATCCAATAGAATATCAATGTCTAAACTAAAATTCTTAGTTGTAATATCCTTTTCAGCAAGTTTAAGTATTACCACAGATTTAGTACGGGCCTTTGGTAATATAGTTAATGCTCCGCCAGCAACTGAAATATGGCCTTTAGAATCTTTCAATTTCAGTGTTAATATCTGTTCGCTACGAGTTTTATTTACAACTTTAATATTGTAAATATTACTAATACTGTCATTACCATCCTTCTGAAATAAAGTGCCAGGCACGCGTTGTATTGTAGCATCTACGTCGGCCCGACTTAGTAGCACTGTTAAGAAAAATGCTAATAATCCAAGTAATACTATAGAATAAGCAACCGTACGTATTGAGAAAGTTTGTTTCTTACCTTCTGCGATTTCATTTTCTGAAGCATACCTAATAAGTCCTTTAGGCTTATCAACTTTAGTCATAATATTGTCGCAAGCATCAATACAAGCAGTACAATTTACACACTCCAGCTGAGTACCATTTCTTATGTCAATACCAGTAGGGCAAACATCAACACATGCGTGGCAGTCGATACAGTCACCCTTTCCAGTGTCTTCTCTTGTGGAGCCTTTTTTCTGAAAACCTCGTGGTTCGCCGCGCAAATAATCATAAGATATTACAATTGTGGATCTGTCCATTAGTACACTTTGCATACGGCCATAAGGACAAGCAATTATACATATTTGTTCTCTAAACCATGTGTATATTGCAAAAAAGACAGTAGTGAAAATAAAAATAAGACCAATTCCCGAAATGTGCTTATCCATCTCGCCAGCATATAATAGCCATTTGTCGAACGACATAAAATACCATAGCATTGCATTTACTAGTATAAATGATATAGTATAGAATATTGTCCACTTAAATAATCGTTTGGATATTTTTTTTACATTCCAAGGCATTTCTGCTAATTTGCGCTGCTGATTTGGGGTTCCATCGATCCATTTTTCTATTCTTCGAAATATTATTTCTAAGAATATAGTTTGTGGACAAGCCCATCCACACCAAATTCGACCATAAGTAACAGTAAAAAGAATTATAAAAAGGAGGAATGATAGCATCATTAAAAGTAGAACAAAGGTGTCTTGTGGCCAAAATATTACCCCAAAAATAATGAACTGTCTATCAATAATATTCAACAAAATTATAGGGTCTCCATTAATCTTTATTAGTGGAAACGCAAATAGCATTATTAGAAGAGATACTCCAAAAATATTTCTCCAATTAATGAATTTTCCTTTGGGTAATTTTGGAAATAGATAGTTTCTTGAGCCGTCTATTTTTACTGTTGAAATTCTATCTCGATACGAAATATCGTCATAATTAGGGTCATGCGCTATATGTTCTCTATGCTTATGTAGTTCGTTATCTTTACTAGTTTTCATAATGATAGTTCTTAATTATATTAGTATCTAACTCTAATTTTGTAAGCACAAATTTAACAATTAAAATTATAAAATATCTGTTATAATGTGATAATTATTTGCTTATAAAAAGCTAAAACCTATGTATTTAAATAACAAATCAGTCTTAATGTATAACTAAGACTGATTTGTATAATTTTAAGCTAATATGGTAATTATATTTCTTCGCCTTCAGGACCTTTTGTGTTTGTAGTAGAAGCTCCTTTTAGTTTAATAAGAATATAACTAGCAATTTGATTAATTTGCTCATCAGTTAATTGACTTTGAAATGGAGTCATTCCTTTTTCAGCCTTACCATATTTGATAATTTTGAAAACACTAGCTACATCACCACCATTTATCCAAAAATTATCTGTAAGGTTAGGTCCAATATTACTAGCACCATGACAGGCATCGCATGCTTTGCTTGCATATAATTTAATGCCTTCGGCCATAGCTGCATCATCAGTTAATAATACAATATTCTCTTCGTCAAAAGTATTAACTGGTCTATCTGCTTCGGCTTCTGCCATCTCAGTATTATACTCGTCTATTTGCGATGGTCCATCATATACATGATAATAAAATATATAAAATACAGACCATACTATTGATGCATAAAAGATGTACATTAACCATGGTGGTGGTGGATTGTCTAATTCCTTAATCCCATCATAGTCATGGTCGATCATCAATTTACTATCTTGAGTCTCTTGGTTATATTGTTCGTCATTTGCCATAATTATTTCGATTTATCTTGTGAATCAAATTTATTAGAAGCTAGTCCATCTTCAAAAGGAAATTCTCCAAATTCCTTATATTCTTTCTTGTTTCCTGTAATAATAATGTAAGAAACATAAATAAAGAATAAGAAAAAGAGTAATGAAACAATCGATTGCGAATCTACTGCTATTGTCATTTCTCTAATGTAATGAATTGCTAGTTTCATATTTTTAAATTTGATTGGAAAGGCTTAAAAGCCTTTCCGAAAATATTATTTATCTATTTATAATCTATTTATGAGATTTTGTGATATCAACACCTAAACGTTGCATATATGCAATCACTGCAAGTATTTCTCTATCTTTTTCAACCTCTATACCATTGCTTTTTAAATCATCAGCAATACTTTGACCTTGTTTTAATAAATTTTCAACAGCAATTAGGTCAAATCCTTCTGCATATGGAACTCCAAGAGTTTGCATAGCACGAATCTTTACAGGTATTGCTTCTAAATCTATTTGATCTGAAATAAACCAAGGGTAAGCAGGCATTACTGATTCAGCAATTACATCTTGTGGACGTAAAAAGTGATTGTAATGCCAAGTATTAGATTTATACATTGGTCCGCCAACAACACCCTCACGAGCTAAGTCAGGACCCATTCTACGAGATCCCCACTGATATGGGTGGTCATATACAAATTCTCCAGCTTTAGAGTATTCACCATAACGCTCAGTTTCTGAACGGAAAGGACGAACTTGCTGTGAGTGACATGTATAACAACCTTCACGCACATAAATGTCTCGTCCTGCTAATTCTAGAGGAGTATAAGGTTTAACACTTTCTATAGTAGGAACATTAGATTTCACCATGAACCCTGGTACTAATTCAATAATTGATCCTATTGCAATAGCTATAAATGCCCATATTGTAAATGGAACCCAACGACGTTCAACCCAACGGTGAGGAGTTTCTCCACTTTCGCGAGATTTCTTCATTGGCTCTAATGCAGGTGCGCTAGCTTCTTCTTCAGCAATTAATTTACCCGATCTTGCAGTCATTATTGTATTAAAAGCAAACATTAAGAATCCTATTAAATATAGTGTTCCGCCTACAGCACGTAAATAATACATTGGAAGAATCTGTGTTACAGTTTCCATAAAGTTAGGATATGCAAGGAATCCTTCTGGAGTAAATTCTTTCCACATTAAGGCTTGAGTGATTGCCGCCCAATATAATGGCACAGCGTATATAATCATTCCTAATGTTCCAATCCAGAAGTGCCCATTTGCCATTTTTTCAGAATACATTTTTGTATTGAATAAACGTGGCCATAACCAGTATATCATACCAAAAATCATAAAACCATTCCATCCCATTGCTCCAATATGTACGTGAGCAATAGTCCAGTCGGTAAAGTGACTAATAGCGTTTACACTCTTAAGAGATAATAGTGGACCTTCAAATGTTGACATACCATAAGCAGTTACACCAACAACATAAAATTTAAGAACAGCACTATCGCGTACTCTATCCCAAGCTCCACGTAGTGTAAGTAAACCGTTGATCATTCCACCCCATGAAGGCATAAGTAGCATTACTGAAAATACTACACCCATACTTTGTGCCCAAGCTGGTAATGCTTGATAAAGTAAGTGGTGCGGCCCCGCCCAAATATAAAGGAAGATAAGAGCCCAAAAGTGTATGATTGATAATTTATATGAATATACAGGACGATTAGCTGCTTTTGGTAAGAAGTAATACATCAAACCAAGCATTGGTGTTGTAAGGAAAAATGCTACTGCATTATGACCATACCACCATTGTACTAGTGCGTCTTGAATACCGGCGTATATAGAATAACTCTCAAACCAGCCTGTTGGTATAGCTAAGTTATTAACTATCCAAAGTACAGCAATTGTAATGAAAGTAGAAATATAGAACCATATTGCTACATATATATGTCGTACTCGACGTATAGCTAAGGTTCCAAGCATATTCCAGCCAAATACAACCCATATTATAGCTACAGCAATGTCAATTGGCCATGAAAGTTCAGCATATTCTTTACCTTGAGTATAACCCAAAGGTAATGTTATAGCTGCTGCTACAATTATAAGCTGCCACCCCCAAAAATGAATTCGTCCTAATAGATCGCTATACATTCTTGTTTTTAGTAGGCGCTGCATGCTGTAATATGCTGCAGTGAAAATACCGTTACCTACAAAGGCGAAAATAATTGCATTGGTATGTAATGGGCGTAAACGACCAAAAGTTAGCCAAGGCAGATTGAAGTTCATCACAGGAAATGCTAATTGCAATGCAATTAGTAACCCAACTAGTACTCCTACAACGCCCCATAGAATTGTGACGCCACCAAACAGCCTTACAATTTTATTGTCATAGTAAAATGTTTGTTGTTCCATAAAAATTTAATTTAATGAGTAAAATTAGTTAATTATTATCTTTTGTGTCTTTATTTGGTAATTCATCATCAAAAAGAATCCTGACAGATGGTGTATAATCATCTTCATATTGATTAGTTTTTACAGCCCATAAAAATGCTCCAAGAAAGCCAAGGGCAACGAATAAACTGATTGTAATTAGAACGAAAATAACTTGCATACTGTTTGTCTGAATTTTAAGTAGTGCAAATATAAATAATAAATCTCAATTATAGGTATTGAAATACCTAATTAGAAGGGTTTATTTGTAATTTATAATATATCTAAATAATAGATATAAAGTACATCTATACAGTGTGTAGCGATATCTTTCTTATGAATAGTATGTAGGTAATGCAATTCTGTTCTAAATAAATACCTATAAATTAATACTTGAATGTAGTATATATTAGGGTAATCTCTGTTGTAATAGAAACTAGTAATATGTGCTTAATATGAAGTGAAATTGTAGATATTTATCACTAAAAATAATAAATAGTATTGCATAAATAAAGAGTATTTGCGCTAGCAAATACTCTTTATTTATATTATTCTTTATAATTGATAATATTTTTGTTTCAAGGCGTATATTAGCAACTTTGAAGCAATGAATATTATTGAAGGTTTAGCTTTTTTATTGGTAAAAATTATTGACCAACTCTTTTACTTACTCCTCCATTTGGAAAAACACCTACTTCATTTTCATCAATTTTATCTCCATTAGCAGCATATCTTGTCAATAGCCCATTTGCACCAAAAGGTGCCGAAAGTGCAAATATTTCTTCATTATTTTCATTCACCAAGAAACCATAATAATCGCCATCGATAAATGGATTTGGATCAGCTGATGTATCATGGATGTTTAATTTAAAAATACCAGTAAAACCATAGCCAGCACCATAATAAATGCGTTCTTTATTTCCACTAATTGCCATTCTTGCAGGATGCTTATCTGCGAAAAGATTAATGGTTTTTCCAATGGAATTTGTAGTACTATTTATAGAAAATAACTTTGATGGATTATGTCCAATTGGATTCCATGAAGCATCATAAATAATATTTCCCTTAGCTAATACCCACACATTACTACTTGCATCAACGGCTAATGAGCCTGGATTGTAGGCATCAAGAATAATTGTAGAAATATTATTATTACTAAGGTCTATAACCGAAATAGTGCTATCAACACCAAATCCACCACTGTTGGCAACAAAAAGTTTGTTAGCAGCAATTGCTATGCCTTCTGGCCCTGTTCCTACCATTATCGAATCAATTACTAGATTGCTTTCGGTATCAATGGTTTTAATTTGTCCTCCATTTCCCCAACAACTTACATAAAGTTTGCCGTCGTTCTCAATTGCATAACGTGGCTGTGGCAAACCTGTGATTGTTACTACGGCTTCAAAAGTTTTGCTATTAATAACCTCAATTTTATTTGAAGCATTTACACAAACATAGGTGTACTTTTCGCCTCGGTAAACCGACTGTACAACATCTCCTAGAGGTATATTATTTACAGTTTTGAATAATTCGTTTGTAATAGTATTTTTGTCTGTATCAAAATAAGAAATACTACCGTTACCTGCTCCAAAAGCACCTTCGTTAGAAATTAGTATGCCTTCTGCATAACCATTGTCTACAGGCTCTGGAGTTGGTTCTTCTTCTACACTTTCTTTTTTACAAGCCGTAAAAAATAAACCTGCTGCTAGAGCAAGTATCAATAATAAATTTGTTTTCATAGTCATTGTTTTTATTTAGTTATAATTTATATTTATTCCAATTTCATAGTTTATAAGTGGAGTAGGAAACCATTCCCTTATCATATAATAAGTATTGAATATATTATTTGCTTTAAAGAAAAGGCTTCCGTTAACTTTCTTATAATTAACCGTATAGTTTAAGCTAAGGTCAGTAATTATATATTTGTCTAACCAATTGGTATTATCAGCAGTAGTATATCTTTGGCCTACATATTTTACTATAATATCGCCACGTAGTTTTTTATATTGTAATCCAATAAGTCCATTTGCTTGATAAAATGGAATATATATAAGTTGCTTATTTAGTATGTTATCGCTTTCGTTATCAGCTTTCTCTTTTAGCTGCGAATCGGTATAAGTGTATGATGCATTAAGAAATACAGATGTCTTTTTTGTGAATTTGTAATTAGAATTCACCCTCAGCTCCACGCCTTTTGTGTCAACTAGTTTCTTATTCTTAGGTGTCCATGTATTTCCTTCTGGCTGCCAATGTATAAGGTTAGAAAGGCGGCTATAATATACACTTAGGTTTGTTTCAATACCCAATTTCTTAATAACAGCTCTATGGTTTGCCCCCAAATCTGCAGAGTAGCCATGCTCATCTTTAAGGTTGGGATTGCCTTTGCCATATGCCCCAAGCCAGTATAAGTCATTAAAGCTTGGAGTGCGATAGTTTTTGCTAATACTGCTATTTATACTAAGGCTTTTTAATATATAGTATTCTCCTTTTAATCCAAATGTAAAAGGTTTAAATTCGGCATCTACAGCTTCTGTTCTTATGTTTGCTGTAAATAGTGCTTTTCTATTCAAGGAGTATTTATATGATAGAAACAGTGCTGTTTTGTTTAGCTTTTGAGCATTATTATAGTTATCAGATTCGGCTTTTATAAAGTTATTATTAATACCAAATAGTACAGAATGGTATTTTGTGATTTTATAATTTGCAATAGCCTCAGTAATATTATTAAGTGAGCTATGGTTTGCATCAAGATTTATCTCAGGTTTTATAAATTGTAATTTTGTAAAAAACAATCCGTTTCTAATTTCTAAATCTAGCTTTTTGCCTTTTCTTATATATGCTACTGCTGTACGCAAAAACTCATCATATTGAGTAGCGTAGCCATTTATAACAGTCATATTTGGAGCTATTTCGCTATGATTATTTTGATACCATAGCTGAGCGTTAATTTCATTCTTACTATTTATTTTATAAGAAACTTCCTGCAGAAATCCATATTGCTTTATTGCCGCATTCTCCAAAGTGTCAATTGGATAGTTCTTTTTTGCATAGTTTTTATACTCAAAATCATTTTTAATATATGAGTAAAATATCCTTGTTCTTAAAAATAGTTTTTCATTTCCATACGAAATACTAAAAAGACTATTCCTTTTTCCAAAACTGCCAATACTTTGAGTAAAACCAACTCCAAAATTTGAATTATACTTTGCTTTATTATTTAACTGAATACTGCCCCCCATTGCTCCGCTACCAAATAATGCGCTATTTCCACCATAATTAATATCTATTTCATCAATTAGGTTTACTGTGGATAATGATAAATCAAAGCCACCATTAAGTGGATCCTGTATATTAAATCCATTCCATAATATTGCTGTATGATTGGCATTGCCGCCACGCATAGAAACGGAGCTTAAGCCACTAGCGCCATATTGATTAATGGTAATATTTGTGGTTTTGGAAAGTAAATCGCTCAGTGTATTTGTGGAGTAGGTTTTTAGTGAAACCTTTGGTATTACTTGCGTAGATCGGGTATGGGTTTGCTCTTCAAGAATTCGTTCTGCTTTTATTTCTACCTGTTTAAGCACAATTATACTATCAGGCTCCTGCGCAAAAGAATCTAGAGCCGATACTATGATTAACCAAAAAACTAAAAGCTTATAATAAGTCATCTTTATAAAGTTTAATCCCGAACATATTCAAAATAAAAAAAGTGTAGTGTTTTTAAATAATGAATTAATTCTTGGCAGGTCTTCTGACTTACTCAACTTTTGCAACCTTCCCATTCAGATTATATCAGAACAGTGGTATTTTGTGCAAAAACTTTTTTAGAGCTTACAGCTACGGGTATAGTTCCAGATTCTCACTAGATTCCCTTTTAATTCTATTTTAAGATATAAAAATAGAACACCAAAATTTCAGCGGCTAAAGTAATTTAATAATCTTAAATAGGAAGAAATATTTTATATTTTTTTATTGAAATATCTTGTAGCTTTATTATACTTTTGTGCCTTATTAAAAAAAACTATACAATAGTGAAAGAATTTATTAGTAAATATTTGCATTGGACATTACTATTCTCATTAGTCCTAATATGGGGGAGCTCTTTTATTTTAATGAAACGAGCATTAGAGGTTTATTCAAATACTGAATTAGGGTCGCTGCGTATTATATTTGCAGGCATAGTATTAATTCCTTTTGCTATTAGTAGAATGCGCGGATTATCTAGAGATCAGTGGTTTTGGATAGTAATAGTTGGCTTTATTGGTAATACTTTCCCCGCTTTTCTTTTTGCAACTGCACAAATGGGAATTGATAGTTCTTTGGCAGGAATCCTTAATTCAACAACTCCATTATTTGCTCTTATTGTGGGATTAATATTCTTTAATCTTAAGGCAAGACGACTGAATTACATTGGAATTATTCTAGGGTTTATAGGAGCTGTAATGATAATAGTTGCTAAAAATGATGGGCAAATATATATTAATATGCAATACTCATCATATGTAATTCTTGCAACTGTATTTTATGCGTTTAATCTAAATATAGTTAAATATAAACTAACAGATACCAACCCTATTACAATTGCTTCAGTAAGTTATGTGATAATGCTTCCCTTAATAAGTGTTTTTCTGATTGTTGGAACCGATTTTACTAATACAATATTGCAAGCTGGAGCATTGTCGTATCTTATATACCCAGCAGTGCTTGGTATAGTTGGCTCTGCATTGGCAATTGTTATGTTTAATTACCTAATTAAAATCTCGGGGGTGCTTTTTACAGCTTCAGTTACTTACCTAATTCCTATAGTGGCAAGTATTATTGGCTTTATTGATGGCGAATTGTTTAAGCCATCATTTATTATATGGATATCAATGATATTAGTAGGTGTGTTATTTGTAAATAAGAAGAAAGCACTATTTAAATAGAACACCAATTATACAGCCATTTTCTTAACACCCATTTCTTTCCACGCTAGAGCAGCTGCACCAAGTATTGCAGCATTATTACCCTTAAGCCCAGAAAGAATAATAGGTACCTTTCCATTATATATTTTCAATAGGTTATTTTCCATGGCAGCTTTTGTAGGATTTAATATTAAATCGCCAGATTGTGCTAATCCACCAAATAGTACTATTAGATTAGGACTGCTAAATGCGACAAAATTTGCTAAAGCTTTACCGAGTATATTTCCTGTATAGTTGTATGCTTCAAGAGCTAGGGCGTCACCATTTAATGCTGCTTGTTCAATCATTTTTCCACTTAATTGTTCAAAGCTTACTCCTTTTAGTTCGCTCTCAAACTTATTATCCATAAGTAGTTTAATAATAGTTCTTTTTATCCCTGTTACAGATGCATAGGTTTCCAAACAGCCATTTCTGCCACAGCCACATTTTCTGCCATCATCTTTTACAATAACATGTCCAAGTTCGCCAGCAAATCCATCATTACCATAAATAAGCTCATTATTAATTACAATACCGCTGCCCACTCCTGTGCCCAGTGTTATCATAATAAAATCTTTAACATTTTGAGCATTGCCAAACATTCCTTCGCCAATAGCAGCAGCATTAGCATCATTGGTAAGAAAGCATGGTGTGCCTCCAAAAGCCATCTTAAAGTAATCAGCAATGGGAATAATTCCTTTCCAATTTAAGTTAGGAGCAAATTCGATAGTTCCACGATAATAATTTCCGTTTGGGGCACCAATACCAATTGCTCTAATGTTTATATCAAGCTTTTTAGTAGCAATAGCTTTTTCCGCTCGCTTCTTTGTCAATTGAACAAAGCTATTAGCCGTGTCAAAATCTGTTGAAGGAATATTCTCTTTATAAAGTATTTCCCCTGCAAAATCAATAAATGCAAAATCGGCACTTGTGCCTCCAAGGTCTATTGCTAATACTACTTGTGTCATTTGTTATGGTTTGTTCAA
>JAOZPM010000218.1:0-2884 GCA_029932765.1 Bacteroidales bacterium
GTCTCCCTGTGAATTAAGTTTTAACACAGCTGCTCTTTTGCCTCCTCCATAAGGACGGTCAATAACGTGAGAGGTTGCCCATACTATTATATCGCCACTATTATTTACTTCCACTCCCATTACTTGGTTGAGCGAAAGACAATGTACATCATGATATAATTGATATGCTTTTTCCCAAATAATTTGTTGTGTATTAATATTTATTTTATAAGTAATAACGCCATTTCTCTCATTATTATTATATGCATATGTATAGGTCACAATATATTCACCATTACCAATGGGAGTAATATCTCCGGTTTCTACGTAAGTCATATATGAACTAGGCGAAGTTTGCCATTGAATATTGCCTAATGAATCAAGCTTCGCAAATTTTGAATATCCATATTTATTAATAATGACATAACCACCATCATCTGTTAACTCGATATCATATAAATGCTTAACATTATGATAAACCTTCCACCATTGCACATTACCAACACTATCCACTTTCAAAAGAAAACTTCTTTGGTTTGTCATATTATTTATACAATGTCGCTGATAGTTGCCCGTAATTATAAATCCTTTATCAGGAGTTTCTTTTATGGCAGTAAAAAAATTAGGCACATTAATACTATCTGTACAATTTGCCAAATTTGATGGCAAATCATAAACTCTAGTCCATAATGTATCTAAATTTGTGTCTAATTTAACTAAATAACCATCCCAATTTGCTGTACTATCAAAACGTAAATTTGAACATAAAACTAAATTACTATCTGATGTGCTTATAAAATTCTGATTCTGATAAGTAGCAATCCTAGCACCACTATATTGCAAAAAGTTTTTTGATATTAAATCACCATTAATATTAAGTTTCACAATACCTGTATATGGTTGGTTTATAGAGTCAAATATCGCAACTTCTCCAAATATATAATTGTCTAAAATCGTAATGTTTCCAAAAAACTCTGACGAATTATTATTAGAATTCAGAAACAATTCTAATTTATTAAAAGTACTTTGCCCATAAATACCCGTAGACAGAATGAATAATGCAAAAAGACTAATTAACTTCTTCATATATTACAAATTATAAAACCCTTTCCACTCAGATAAGTGGAAAGGGCAATGGTTATTATTTAAGTATAACTAATTTTTGAGTTTGTAGGTTTTGCTTATTATTTATTAAATTAAAATAATAAACTCCAGTACTAAGCTCTTGTAAATCAATCAATACTTCTAATCTGTTATCACTTTCTGATTTTTCTAATGTATTTTCTAATACTATTTTGCCATTAGAATTACTAATGCGATATAAGATATCTCCTTCGCTTTTAGGATTATACTCCAACATAATATAATCATTGCTTGGGTTGGGATAAATACGATAATCACTTAATGATTCTGCTAAAACCACTTCTGTAGAAAATTGAGCTAAGCGCGCTGATGATTCTGACATATCAAGCACTACTTCTTCAAATTGGTATTCAGGATTATTTCTCATTAATAATGCCAAAGCAGTTGATGAGGTAAGCGACCTATTTGCATACAATACAGCCTCGATATTGGCAACTTCCGTTTCGTTAAGAAAGCTTGATGCCAGATTGTGTTCATTAGCCAATTTAAGAGTATTCATCATAAGGGCGAAGTTAGTATAATCTAGTTGATAAGCCTCATTTAAATCCATATTTGAAATAGTACTCAATACAGCTGTCATATTAGTGTATTGTGCTAGAGAATAGTAAATTTTTACTAATTCAAATTTATCTACCAAATTACTCTGACCATTCATAAAACCAATTAAGTTAGTTGTTGCTGTTGTACTAGTATTATCATTACGATATGTACGTTTAATATCCTCACTTATCATACGTAGTAAATGATTATCGGCAGCCACATTGCCTTGCAATATTTCCAATTGAGAAACAGTGCTTTCTCCAGCCTTTATTTCATTAATATAGCTTTGAGGCATAGCAGGAATCCGTTCTTCAAGTGCCTGCATTATTTTGTCCGACCTTGTTGAATGAGGATTTGCTACCATTATTAGCTTTATCATTAACGACGTAAATACATGATTGTGTACTGTTTCTAAAAGCACTTCTTCCGAAAGATAAGGAGATTCAGCAATTAATGCGTTAAACTGTTGATAAGCCTCCCAAGGACTAGTGGTTTCCACTTCTTCATCCAAATTAGCATTTCCTCCATCTTTCCATATATTTAATATCACTTTTGACGAATTTAAGGCCAATTGTGCCGTCGATAAATTGCTATAAAGTATACTTATAGAGCTTCCATTGTCTCCTGTATTTGATTGGCATGGATTGGATATATACAATGCTAATGTAGCCACATTAGAAGTTAAAGTTGGTAAAGCATTAGCAGGAGCATTACTTGTGGCATCATAATAATAAATAACACTATTAGCATCCATATTATCAAACTGATAATCGCCAGTACGACCATTTACTGTTGAAAAATCGTTGCCGGCTGGATAGTCCTCCGTACCCGAACCATTAGGTTTTGGCAATTTAACCATTTGATTCAAAGCAAAACCAATACGAGCATAATTAGGCTTAGGCGTTTGGTTAGCAGCCTCTTGCTTGCCCATAGCCGCAAAGTCAAAAAAGCTACTGCTCATGGTATTACAAGACAATACTAATCCAACATCATCAAAGTTATCGTTTTGACCTGAATTTTCAAATTGCGATTGAATACCAAGAAATAGATTAGAGAAGGTGTTATTGTAAATTTGATTAGCATTCTTGCCAGTGTTTTCTGCAATAATACCACGAGAAGCGTTAAATAATGCAGGGCCACTAGAAGTAGGTCGCCAAATATTATTTTCTTCTACTTTAAAGCCCGAACCTCCTTTAATGTATAAACCATATGGAGCTCCTGA
>JAOZPM010000219.1:0-2874 GCA_029932765.1 Bacteroidales bacterium
CTCTTTAGGAGTAAGTAGTAAAGTAAGTTCCTTTTGCATAATTATCTTATTTTAAAGAAGTGCAAAACTAAACATTAATAATTAACAATTAACCAGCCTTAGGTACAATTAATTTTGCCTAAAATACCACGAATTTTTATAATTTTTAAGTTTGCAAAATTAATCACTTAGTCTGACGCTCTTCCATTAATAATTAACAGCAATTAATCATTAAAAATTTCCCAAGCCTTATCTGCCTGTAATTCCAACATATACATTCCGTTTTCAATTTCTGCACCTTGTGCTTCGGCACGTTTAAGAAATTCTGTCTTTTCAGGATTATATATTAAATCAAAAGCTAGCTGTACTCTGCTAATTGCTTCATAAGGAATATCTGGAAATTGTTCTGTATTTGGAAACATACCAAGGGGAGTAGTATTTATTATAACATTGGCATCAGTAATATGTTCTGTCGTTAAGTTCTTCCAATTTAGGTCATCTTTATGCTTTGGGTTACGAGCCACAATAGTATATTCTAACGAAAGTTCGTCTAAAGCTGCCGCCACAGCTTTTGATGCTCCACCATTGCCTAGGATAAGCATATTATGATAATCCATAATCATTACCGATAAGAATGCTTCTAAAAAACCTTCTTTATCGGTATTATATCCAATGAGTTTACCATTTGTTATCTTAATGCAATTGCAAGCATCTGTATCCTTAACACTTTCATCTAACTCATCAAGGAAAGGAATTACACTCTCTTTGTATGGCAATGTAATGTTCAACCCTTCAATATCAGGATTATCACTCAAGAGTTGTTTTATATCTTCAATCCTTGCTAATTCATATAGTTCGTAACTACAATCAATGATATTCTCTTCCTTAAATTTATTATCAAAGTATTTCTTAGAAAAGGAATGTTTAAGAGTTTTTCCTATTAATCCGTATTTTCTCATTTGTTTGTCTTTTTATATTTTTATTACTTAAACCCAGCCTTTATTTCGACTAAGCTCAATACAAGCTTTACTATTTACTTCGTTTCTCTTCGTAAATCACTCTCTCGATAGCTATCAGGGACTGACGAATTACCCATTCTTAATTCCTTATTCCTAATTTTTAATTCCTTTAAATAAACATTATTAAAAAACTCGAAATGCCAAGCAATACTTTCTTTCCAGTATTTTCTATCATGCCGTCCAGGGAAACTAAAATAGGTAGCATTAATATATAATGAATCGCATCGATCTTTAAAGGCTTTATTTGAATTATATAAATGATCCTTATTTCCACAATCGAAAATAATTGGTTTATCCGAAAATTTAATACTTTCCAATAAATTTATGCTAGAGTATAAATCAAATATAGCCTTATTATCATTGTATTCCCCAAGTCTATTACTTAAACTACTATATTTTAAGCCAGAAGCATTTAAATCAAGAACTCCACTTGTACTTCCTGCTGACGCAAAAAGCTTAGGATGCCGCAAAAATAAATACATTGCACCATGGCCTCCCATACTTAGGCCGGTAATAAAAATACCATTTGTATCAATGCTGAAATTACTTTTAAGGTAGGGGAGATAGTCTTTTATGAAAAAGCTCTCAAATTTAGAATTTCGTTGCCTAGGGCTATCAAAATACCAACTATCTTTTCCTCCATCGGGGCAAACAATTATACAATTATACTTATTGGCATAAGATTGTAAGTCTGTAATTTTGCTCCATTGTTTATAATCGCCACCATAGCCATGTAGCATAATAATTACTGCTGTATTTTGTTCAAATAGTGTTTGCTTTTGCTTGGGATAGAATATATATGAAGTATCAGCTTTGACCAAGTATTGGGTTTCTACCACAAATGTTTTCTGAGCATAGGAAGTTGAATTCCAAAATATTAAAAACAATACTAATGAGTAAAGTGTTACTGATTTCATTATGATCTACTTATATTAATAATGTTATTTATTTTGCACGGACTCTACTTGCTAAATAATAGAATAATCTTGGAAACCATCTTCTAATATGTACCATAATTATTTCTTTGCCACCTACGAGGATTTCTTTCTTACCCTTTATTATTTTACCAATAATTATTTTTGCAGCTTTTTCTGAGCTCATACTATTTGCTTGTCCATCATCAAGTACACCATGCTTACTACCATCCTTTGTAAGTGCATTATTCGAAATAGCAGTATTTATTCTGCCAGGAATAATCATACTTACTTTTATATTATTTTCCACATTCTCTGCTCTTAAACTCTCGAAAAAACCATGCAGTGCCTGTTTTGAAGCACTATATGCCGAACGTAAAGGGAAGCCAAACTTGCCAACTACACTCGATACTGCACAAATATGACCACTTTGCTGTTTTATCATTATTGGCAATACTGCTTTTGTAAGTGCTACAGTGCCAAAGAAATTGGTTTCCATTATGCGTCTATCAATATCAATACTAGTTTCAGAAACTAATGATCGTTGACTTATTCCACCATTATTTATTAGGAAATCTATTCTTGAAAACTTCTGTACTACTTTGTTTGTAAGCTCTTTAGCATTACTCATGTCTTCTAGATCCATAGCTAGTATAAGGTAGTCATTCTCATTTGTATTGTTCTTAAGAATAATTTCTCTGAGTTTTACTTCATTACGAGAAGAAAGAATTACTTTTCCGCCATTGACTAGTATGTGTTCTACTAATGCTCTTCCAATTCCGGAGCTAGCACCTGTAATCCACCATACAGTATTTTTTATTGAATTCATAATACAAATATAGATATTTATATAGACTGTTTTAAGGTTTTATTTGTTATTAAATATTAGCAATCGTTAATCCTTTTATTCGATTAACGACTTCAGAATAACGATTTTTGATTTCAGATGTATCCATCAATAA
>JAOZPM010000014.1:0-3698 GCA_029932765.1 Bacteroidales bacterium
AATTTTTCATATGTCAAAAGTCTTTTAGCGGTGATATGGAACGCCATAATAATCATCCGTTTGTGTTTTAGTAATTATTATGGGCGTTTCATATGTTTATATTTTTACGGCTATATGTAGTCGCATGAAAAAAATAATCATTGCCTTGTGAGTTAAATAATTATTTTTTGTCATGCTCGTTTCATAATATATTACTTTTTGATACTGCAAAGGTAGGTAAAATATATTAATTCGCGAATCGCGAATCACGAATATATATAATAGTTCAATAATAAAATGAACTTTACATTAAAGATAGTAGCAAGAGATCAGCACATATGTTTGCAGGAAATGCATTCAACGAAATGAGAAATTAAGTTAACGAAGAAAAAGAATAGAGCAATTACATCTAATACTTTACCTAAGTAAGCTTCTAACCAATTAATCTACTGATTATCTGTTATATAAAAATTTAAGAAAAGTTCTGATATTTTACATCGAACTACTTTAAGATTCAAGAGTGCTGTAAAATACAGCATGTCAATAAAATAAAAAAGCCCATCTGAAAAGATGAGCTTCTGTACTCGAGGCGGGACTTGAACCCGCACGCCCCAAAGAGCACAGGATTTTAAGTCCGGCGTGTCTACCAATTCCACCACTCGAGCAACTTTTGGTAGTAATTTTTACAAAAAAAGCGGTAAACCGCTTTTTTTGTTTGAGCGAAAGACGGGATTCGAACCCGCGACCCTGACCTTGGCAAGGTCATGCTCTACCAGCTGAGCTACTTTCGCAATTGTGCAAAGAACTTTTATCTCTTTTGCGGTTGCAAATATACATCTCTTTTTAACATAACAAACCCTTATTTTAAAAAAAAATAGTTTTTTTTGAGCAATAATTTTCTTGTTCTTTTTATACCTTATATATCAGGTTTTTATATCAATAATTTTAATAATAGTAATATGGAAAATAAACAATATTGGATAGATAACTATCTACTCATAAGTCATCAATTATAATCATATAAGACTTACAATCATATCTTTATAACTACAAATATTCCATTATCTGTGATTTACTATAATTAGCATGTATTAATTATTAATCTACACTTTATCTGCAACTCACTCACACAACCCAATGTAAAGCTTGTCGTAACTAATAAAAAAAGCTAATAATAGGATTTAATAAAGACTTATAAAAGATTTTCCAATATTGTCAATAATATCACTTGCAATAAGGCTTTCAAAACCATTTTCGATGGCTGAAATATCTCCTGCCAAACCATGAATATATACTCCAAGTATAGCAGCTGTTTGTGGATCATATGATTGTGCCAACAACGATAGAATAATTCCCGTTAGTACATCGCCACTACCAGCTGTTGCCATACCTGGGTTACCAGTAGAATTATAAAAATGTTTGCCATCGGGAGTTGTAATACTTGTATTAGCACCTTTAAGCACAATAATTACTTTATGCTTTATACTAAACTGCTTTTGTAATTCAATGCGCTCTTCTGAGTTATTTGACTTTCCTGTCAATCTTTCAAATTCTTTAGGATGAGGTGTTAGAATACTTCCTGCTTTTAAAAACGAAAGCCATGTTTTATTTTCCGACAAAATATTTAAAGCATCTGCATCAAAAACCATTGGAGTATTTGCATTTTGTATAAGTATTTTAAGCGCTATATGACTTTCCTTATTCAAGCCCAAACCAGGACCAACACCAATTGCATTATAATTAGATAATAAATCAATGCCTGAAAAATAATATGCATTCTTATCAATACTAAGCATTGTTTCGGGGCTAGAAATCTGTAATATATCAACAGCACTTTTTGGAATATGAGTAGTTAATAAACCTAAGCCTGTGCGCATAGCCGCTTTAGAAGCCATAATAGCAGCCCCCATTTTAGAACTACTGCCAGCTATAAGTAAAGCATGACCATAGGTTCCTTTATGAGAGAACTTATGTCGAGGTTTAAGCATTTGCACCACATCCTTTCTTTCAATAAAATAAGCCTCTGCAGACACCATTTGCTGATACATTTCTGAAATACCAATATCAATATGATGCCAAACACCTATATATTTTGAAGCTTCAGCAAGGAAAAAAACTTGCTTTGGAAAAGCTATACTAAGAGTATTATTAGCATGAATAATTTTAGGGACTTTGGTATCAAATAGCTTATCGCCCATTAATCCAGATGGAATATCAATGCTAATAACCTGATTATCTAATGAGTTTATGTAATCGATAATAATTCCCACAAAACCATTAATCTCTCTACTTAATCCTGATCCAAATATTGCATCAATAATTATTTCATTATTCTCAATATTAAAACTGTTATCGGCATTACTTACAGTTTTTATTTCTCCTTTAAATTTATTTAAATTTTCCTGAAAATCAACAGAGTAGCTCTTGGTATATTCCACAATAAGTACACGTACATTATGCTCTTTTTCCTTTAGCAAACGGGCAATTGCAATTCCATCACCACCATTATTACCCGGCCCTACAAAAATTACGAAGTCTTGTTTCTGTATATACTTCTCAAGAATCCATTTTACACAATTTTGCGATGCTCTTTCCATCAAATCAATGGAAGCAATAGGTTCATTAGAAATTGTAAATTGATCTCCTTTTCTTATATTATCAATACTTAATATCTTCATCTACTATTATGGTTTAAGAATATTCCAAAAGTAATAAAATATAATTTCACATTTATTAATATCACAAATAAAAAAAATAACGTACTTTTGACAGCAGAAATACTTCAGCACATTATATTGAATATTACAAAGAAGAAAATAAACAAGCCTGTAAATAAAAGGCAAAAAACGATCAAAATATTATGGGATTATTAACAGGAAAAACTGCCCTAATTACTGGTGCAGCACGTGGAATTGGTAAAGCGATTGCAATTTCTTTTGCAAAAGAAGGAGCAAATGTAGCTTTCACAGATTTAAATTTGGATGAAAACACTGCCGCTACTGAGGCTGAGATTATAAAATTGGGAGTAAAAGGAAAAGCTTATGCATCCAATGCAGCAAAATTTGACGATGCTGATCAATTAATAAAAGATGTAAAGATTGACTTTGACCGTATCGATATTTTAGTAAATAACGCTGGTATAACAAAAGACAACTTACTTATGCGTATGCCCGAGGCAGATTGGGATGCTGTAATTGCAGTAAATCTAAAATCTATCTTTAATATGACAAAAGCTGTTCAGTCAGTAATGCTTAAGCAACGTTCTGGTTCTATAATTAATATGAGCTCGGTAGTTGGCTTATCAGGCAATGCTGGACAATCAAATTATTCTGCTTCAAAAGCTGGTTTAATTGGATTTACAAAATCAATAGCTCAGGAATTAGGTTCTAGAAGCATAAGAGTAAATGCTATTGCTCCAGGATTTATTGCTACAGCAATGACCGATAAGCTTCCTGAAGATGTTCGTAAGGAATGGGTAAAAACAATTCCATTACGTAGAGAAGGACAAGCTGAAGATGTAGCTAATACATGTATCTACTTAGCTTCTGATTTATCAAGCTATGTTACAGGGCAAGTAATTAGTGTTTGTGGCGGAATGCACACTTAGAATTAAATGTAAAGAGTTGAAGGGAAATAGAGAAGGGAGAAGTAAAAAAGTTAAGAAAAGGATAAATCCCAATTCTTAGTTTTTTTTACTTCTCCCTTCACCTTTCTCTATT
>JAOZPM010000014.1:3798-33267 GCA_029932765.1 Bacteroidales bacterium
ACCTTTCTCTATTCTCCTTTATGTTACTTAACCTCTTTTACATCAAGAGCATCACGTAAGCCATTACCTACAATCATAAAAGCTAATACCATAAACATGATTGCAATTCCAGGGAGAATAGCCAGATATGCATAATCAAGAATTATATAACCATAATGTTCTTTTATCATAATTCCCCAAGAGGGCGTTGGTGGCTGTACTCCTATTCCAAGGAAACTTAATCCTGCTTCTATAAGTATTGCTGAGGCAAAATTTGCTGCCGAAATAACAATCAAGGGGCTCATTACATTTGGGAGAATATGCTGAAAAATTATTCTAAAATCTGTATAACCCAAAGCAACACCAGCTTCAACAAACTCCTGCTGACGAATACTCATAACCTGACCACGGACAACACGAGCAACCTCCACCCACATTGTTAAACCTACCGCTATAAATACTTGCCAATAACCTTTTCCAAGTGCCATAGTTATTGCTATTACCAATAGTAATGTAGGAATGGACCACACCACATTAATAAACCATACAATAATATTATCGAGCCAGCCACCAAAGTATGCTGCAGTTGCTCCCAAGAAAATTCCAACAATCAGAGAAATAAGTACTGCAATAAATCCAACACTTAAACTCACCCTACTACCAATAATTAATTGACTTAAATAGTCTCTACCAAATCTATCAGTACCAAGAAAATATTTGTGACTTTCAATATTATTCTTAGCAATACTTATAATATCTGACCTAGATATTTCAATTGTGGAACCATCACTTTTACTAATCTTATAAATGGAATTTTTACTTTTAACAACAGGAATTTCTTTATTAAGAGAAAAGGCAATATCTGTAATATCGTAAGTGCTTTTCAATCCATCATTAGGTTGCATTCCGGTATAACTCTCTATAAGAACTTTATCACCAACAATTTCAAAACTATAAATAGGAATACTCTCATCGGTTTTATTGGCTCCAAAAAGCATCTTTGAAATAATATTTGGTTGCTCTATTTCTCTATTAAGCTCTCTATGCAAAATCGTAACCATAAAACCTGGTTTTTTAGTAGCAAGCTCAAGTTGTTGATCATTGGCAAAAGGCGTTTGGTCAGGAATTATTAGGTAGCCCAAAATAGAAACTACCACAGCAAGTACTATATAAGTAAATGCCGCCATAGCAAGCTTATTCTTCCTAAATCTCGCCAAAGCAAGAGCAGATAATGAACCCGAGGATTCGTATTTTTTCTTTCTAAATATGTTCATAAAAATAAAATACAGTATTGCTTTGCAATAAAAATACTATCGCAAATGTACGTTAATTTTTTACCCTTAATAATTATTAAATCTCAAAATAAATCCGTGAGTTTATCAAATATAAATCCTATGCTATCTTATTTCAATAATCGGAATCAACCAATTTTTCTGCCGATAGTTTTATCATTTTATAGACCTCTTCGAAACCCTCATCTCCACCATAATATGGATCAGGAACAGAAATATCCTGCCCAGGCATTGATAATTCCATAAAAAGCACAACTTTATCTCGCTCCTTTTTATTTCTTGCTTGCGCAACAATATCAAGATAGTTTTGCTTATCCATAGCAAAAATCATATCATACTCACTAAAATGAGCAGGAACAAACTTCTGTGCCCTTTCATTAGAGATATCAATATCGTGTTTACGTAATTCTACTTGTGCACGACTATCAGCACCCTCACCTATATGATAAGCGGCAGTTCCTGCAGAATCAATTTGTATATTTATACCACGATTGCTAAATTCTCGTGCAACAATACCTTCAGCCATTGGCGAACGACAAATATTACCAAGACAAACCATTAAATACTTTTGCATCCTTATAATTTATAATTAAGTAACAAATTTACATTTATTTTTCACTATAAAAATTACTGTTAATAAAAAAACTAATATTAATAAATATATAACATTGATTATTAGTATCTTTATTGTGAACTTTTAAAAGGCTGTATTATGGATTTTGTTAGCGGAATAAACAGAGATCAGATTGTTATGGTTGATTTTGAAGCCAAGGTAGAGACTGGCTCTTGGGCAAGAAAAATAGATTTATTAGTAGAAGCACTTCCCATTTCCGAATTGGGATTTAATAATAGTATAAATAAGAAAGGTCGTCCACGCTACCGCAGTCAAGATATGCTTAAGTTAGTTTTATATGGTTATCGAAAAAAGATATTTTCCAACAAGCAACTTGAAGAAGCTTGCAGAATAAATATTGAAGTCATTTGGCTCTTACGAGGCTTACGTCCCTCTATCAGTAAAATATCCTCTTTCAAAAGAAATAATTGTAAAGAAATCACAAGGATTAATCTTTTTTTTCTAAGGTTAATAAAGGAAATGAACCTAGTTGATGGTAAAATAATAGACACTGACTCTTTTAAAAGTAGAGTTAGTCTTAATTATAAAAAATAATATAAAGAACAAAGCTGCAATTAATCTTTATATTCCGAAACTAATAATAAAACATAGGACTCCCAATTATACTGGGTGTGGGTCAAACCAACAAAGATAAATTCTTTCTAATTCAAATATTCTTCGTTAAAAATTGTTTCCGTAGCTACCGGCAAGCTAAGCACAAATGGCTATGCAAAAGAATTTTTGCCTAGAGCATGTGAAATATATTCCAATTTATTTATCAGCAAGTTTGAATCACAATTGGTATTAGTAAAAAGCCTACAAACAAGCAGTAGTTTTTCATAACTTTGCCAACCGAAATTATTATAGAATTATTATGGCACAACAACCAAGCATACCAAAAGGAACAAGAGACTTTTCGCCTCAAGAAATGGCAAAAAGAAATTATATATTCGATACCATAAAAGATGTTTTTAAACTATTTGGCTTTTCTCAAATAGAAACCCCTGCCATGGAAAACCTATCATCATTAATGGGTAAATATGGCGAAGAGGGCGATAAACTTCTATTTAAAGTATTGAATTCTGGCGATTATCTTAAGAAGGTAAGTGCAGAAGAGCTATCTGCTGCAGATAGTGGGAATATGGTTAGCAAGATATCAGAAAAAGGACTCCGCTACGACCTTACTGTACCCTTTGCGCGTTATGTTGTACAGCACCGTAACGATATACAATTTCCTTTCAAAAGATATCAGATTCAACCAGTTTGGAGAGCCGACAGACCACAGAAAGGTCGCTATCGCGAGTTCTTTCAATGCGATGCCGATGTAGTTGGTAGCAACTCATTAATGAATGAGGTAGAAATCATTCAAATGCTAGACAAAGTCTTTACCAAACTAGACATCAACGTTATAATAAAAATTAATAACCGAAAGATTCTTGCAGGCATAGCTGAGAGTATTGGTTATCCAGAAAAACTTATTGATATAACTGTGGCAATGGATAAGATTGATAAAATTGGGCCTGACGCAGTATATGACGAATTACGCACCAAAGGCATTGACAATGATGCAATTCAAATGCTTGAGCCTTTTATGAATTTGCAAGGCAATGATACCAATCAAAAGATGAATTGTCTTCGTGAGTTTATTGGCGAATCTGCAATTGGGAATAAAGGCATGCTAGAGGTAGAGGAAGTTTTTGATAGATTAAAAGCTTTTGATATAAAAAATGAGGTTGAGCTAGATTTAACTCTTGCACGTGGGCTTAGTTATTATACTGGGGCAATTTTTGAAGTTATTTCAAAAGACATAAAATTCGGTAGCATTAGTGGTGGTGGTCGGTATGACGATCTTACTGGTGTATTTGGATTGAAAGATGTTAGCGGCGTAGGCATAAGCTTTGGTGCCGATAGAATTTATGACGTACTTACTGAACTTGATAAATTTCCTAAAACTTCGCTAACGGGCACAGAAGTTCTTATAATAAACTTTGGCGAGAAAGAGGAAAGCAAAGCCATACAAATTCTTTCTAAACTTCGTGATGCAGGAATTCATTCAGAACTTTTTCCTGAGACCGCAAAAATGAAAAAACAAATGAAATATGCCAATCATAATAATATACAATATGTAATACTTGCTGGCGAAGATGAATTAGAAAGCGGAAAACTTGGCCTAAAAGTAATGGAAACTGGCGAACAAGAAAACCTCAATATAGATGATATTATTAAGAAACTTCAAAAGTAATAATAATTAACCCATAATATATTTAATCCATAATTGCCTTAGCTATAGTTCACATTTTGCTATAATTCACCTTTTGCTAAATAGCGAATGATCCATATTTTATCTGCATTAAATCTTTTTACTCTGTCGTAATCTACTATTTAAATAAAGTTATTTAGCTATCAAAAAAATATCTATATTTGTAGCTACTCAACTAACACTTATGATTATGAAACAAAAAATACGCTTATTATCAGTTTTTGTTATTACTTTATTACTCGTTGCTACTGCATGTCAGAAGGACGATTATATAGAACCAGAAAAGCAGATTACATCTATTAACACAAAAATCCTTCGCATTATTGATAATCAAAAAGGAGGTATTAATATCTTTATTAGCGTTACCGATCAAAAAGGAAATGCTATAAAAAATCTTACAAATCATAATTTTGAATTTGCTATGGTTAATGGAGACGAAGTAATTCCTATAACCCCAAATGGTGCTCCAACCCTTCCATCATTAATTATTTCAGCCTTAACAATGGATTATAGTGGCAGTATGTATGTTGATTCAACTTCGGTACCTGCTATGGAGAATGCTCTTATTTCATTTATAAATGCGAAAAACGCACTTGATCAAGTTGAAATTATAAAGTTTAGTGATACAGTAGAAGTAACCACTGCATTAACCACAAATACTACAACTCTAATATCTGGTGTTAACTCAACTTTTGGCCCTCATGGCGCTACGGCGTTCTATAGAGCGGTAATGCAAGGTCAAGATGATGTATGGGCATTAGCTCAGAACAATCCAACATATTTACCTTCAGTTATTGGTTTTACAGATGGAGTAAATAATTTACAACCATATACAATGGATAGTTTATTATACAAATCTCTTTTCTGGCAAATCCCTGTTTATACAGTAGGATATGGCGTACAACCCGATACGGTTTCTTTAAAGGTAATTGCTGATAGTACTGGCGGTGCTTTTGCTTGGAATCCTAGCGCAGCAGGCTTATCTACATTATACCAAATAGTTAATGGGCAACTATCTAATTCTGTAATAATACCTTTACCTTCGCCAATAAGCAAAGGAAGAGTAACCTATAGAGTAACGGCAACTTATGCCTGTCCTGATGGTATATTTAGAGATACTGATGAAAAATATTTTTACTATTAGGAAAACTTATTAGTTTAAAAAAGCTCGAAAGAATTAGTTTCTTTTGAACTTTTTTGTAATTTTATAGACTAATTATTTCTATTTATGAGATTACTTAATACCCTAAAATTATACATATTAGTTGCAATAATAGTTTATTCTATTCAATCTTGCATTACTACATCGAGTTTTGAAACAGGAAAATCTTTAGGCGAAGGTGTCCTACAAACAAACATTGCTTTTGGTTATGCTATCCCAAAACTACCTGTCGATAAAGGTATATTACATAGGCAAAATAGCCCCATTTTAAATATTAATACAACATGGGGTGTTTCTAAAAGATTAGATATTGGACTTGGTTTTGCATCAAACCCCGACTATTACATAAAGGCTAAATATATGATTACTAATCCTGAGTCTATTATTTCGGCAAGTATTGGCTCTTCATTTTTTATATCACCAAACTCCCCAGAACATCTAAACAGTAGGTTAAACACAGCCTTATATACCTCATACCACGGACTTGATAATATCATTATGTTCATGAATCCTGAATTAGTCATTTATAATTACAATCAATTTGGTGGGGCTATAAGTCTTGGCATCCTTTTTAATGGCCTCTTATTCTGCAATAGTGACAATTTCGATATTGGTTTCGAGATATTCAATTTCAACGCAGCAAACTATCAGCAACAAACTTATTCTATTGGAATACGCTTACGTAACTAATAAAAAAGCCCGAAAGAAATAATTTTCTCTCGGGCTTTTTTAATTAATGTGCTTAGCTTCTCTAAAAATCCAAAGTTACCTGCAGTGGATCCTCATCATCCATACTAACACTATCTGATTTCTTCTTCTCTATCTTTTTCACAGGTGCTAATTTCTTTTTCTTCTTTTTAGTTAACTCAGGCACAACCTCTTCTTCCAAGGCATCCAATGATTTTACCTCAGGTAAATCCTCTTCCTTTACAACTTTTGCTGTAGCTTCTGTACTTATTTTACTTTCTACTTTAGCCTTATCAATCTCTACCATTTCAACATCAGTTTCAATAGTTTCTACTTTCTCTTCAATCTCTGGAAGAATTATATTAATCTTTTTTACACCATAAGTTGTAATCCGTTTACCTTTAGCTTTATAACTCTTCCTATCGATGAAATCAATAGCATCTACCAAATCCATTTCACGATTGCGAGGTGCGTCACCAGCCTTATAAATAATTTCGAAGGATGGTTTTGGATTATCAGTAATATGAATGAGTTTAGATTTTCGATGCTCCGTAATAAATGCTGCTGGAATTTCGGTAGCAACAAAAGTAAAACGTTTGATATAATAAAACTTAGACTCCCCTTCGTAATATACAGCAGTCCAAATTTTTGATTCATCAAGCTTATGCAAGCTTTTCAAATCATCAGGGAAATGAGTAGAGAAATCATAGCTTGTAGTTTTAAACTCCCCAGACTCCATAATATTAAGAACCAAATCATCAGGTCCAAAAGCACCCAAAAGCTCCCCTCTTTCATCAGTATTAAACCTACGCACTGTAGAATCAAAATAAACACTGATAGCAGCCAAAGTAGAAACACCATCCTCTTTAAGAGTAATAGAACTCACAATATTTTTGGTAAGAGTATTACCATGTGCTAGGCGACCTTTAATTGCCAATTCAGAGAAATCATAATCGAAGTGCAATTTTTTAAGCTTAGGACGGCGGCGAAGTTTAACTTTCACTATTTCAGCTTCTCCATTATGGTTAGCAGAGAAATAAAGCACCTTAGAACCTTCCTTCCCTTTTGTAAGATCATATACCTTATTTCGATTAACAGATTTCACATGAAAACGCTTGGCATAGCTTTTTCCCATTTTACCATCGCTATAAATCATATTATAGACAGTACGTTCATCATTCTTTTTAAGCACACTAACATAGATAATATCCTTACCAACAAAGACTTTATCTTCAGCTTTTATCACTGTAAATGTTCCATTACTACGAAATGCAATTATATCATCAATATCAGAGCAATCAGTAACATACTCGTCTCTTTTCAGACCAGTACCAACAAAACCCTCTTCACGATTTACATAAAGTTTAGCATTATCAACAGCCACTGCAGCTGCATTTATGCTATCAAAACTAGCAAGTTCGGTTTTACGCTCACGACCTTTACCATATTTATGTTTTATGCGTTTAAAATAAGCAATCGTATAATCAACAATATTAGCCAAATGATGATTCACTTCTTCAATCTCTTCCTCCAGAGCCTTTATTATTTCATCTGCCTTAAACTCATTATATTTAGATATTCTCTTAATACGAATTTCTGTTAGTCTCTCGATATCTTCGCGAACAACTTCTCTATTTAAGTTCTTCTTATAAGGGTCTAATGCCTTATCAATATTATCTATAGCTTCCTCAAAACTCTCTGCTTCTTCAATTTGACGATAAAGTCTTTCGCGAATAAATATTTTTTCTAATGAAGAGAAATGCCATTTTTCCAATAGCTCATTCTTACGAATTTGAAGCTCTAACTCTAGCAAGCCTAATGTTTGATCTGTAGATCTAATAAGTATCTCTTTCATTCCTATAAACACAGGCTTATCATTAGAGATTACAGTACAGTTGGGAGCTATGGAATCCTCACAAAGTGTAAATGCAAATAAAGCATCAATAGTTTGATCAGGAGATACTCTTGGCCCTAGGTGAATAATAATTTCCACATTTTCAGCAGTATTATCTTCAATCTTCTTAATCTTAATTTTGCCTTTTTCATTAGCAGAAACTATGGATTCGATAAGACGGCCAGTATCCGTGCCAAATGGAACTTCTGTAATAATAAGACTTTTAGTATCGCGCTTGCTAATACGAGCTCTAACGCGAACTCTACCACCACGCAAGCCATCATTATATTTGCTGACATCAGCAATACCACCTGTAATAAAATCAGGATATATTTGGAATGAGCGTCCCTTAAGATGCTTTATGGATGCATCAATAAGTTCATTAAAGTTATGAGGAAGGATTTTTGAAGCCAAGCCAACAGCAATACCCTCTACTCCCATCATAAGAGTCATTGGAAATTTTACTGGAAGAAATTCTGGCTCACGGTTTCTACCATCGTAAGACATTTCCCATTTTGTAGTTTTAGGATTAAAAACTACTTCAAGAGCAAATTTACTTAATCGGGCTTCGATATAACGCGGCGCTGCAGCAGAATCTCCAGTAAGAATATTTCCCCAGTTACCCTGAGTTTCTACTAGCAAGTCCTTTTGACCCATTTGAACCAAAGCACCACCAATTGAGGAATCGCCATGGGGGTGATATTTCATAGTATTACCAATAACATTGGCTACCTTATTGAATCTACCATCATCAAGCTCACGCATAGAGTGCAAAATACGACGCTGAACAGGTTTAAAACCATCTCGCACATCTGGAACTGCACGTTCTAGAATTACATAAGATGCATAATCTAAAAACCAATCTTCATACAAGCCAGTTAGAGTAGTCGTAGTTGCAATTGCATTATCTATTTTATCAGTTGCTGCAGCTACTTCCTTTTTTTTATTTTGTTCCTCTTCGTGAGTTGTAATATCCTCTTCCATAGTAATAATTCTATTTGCTAAACCTTAACAAAAGTAATTCAAATATTAAAAACATTAATGCTAAAATTATAAATAGTTTCCACAATTTTATACCATTATTAATATCATCAATTTGCTCAATAATATTACTTTTTACAACATCCATAATTCTTACATTATCAAGCTTCAATTCCAATAACTTAGTCTCTATTTCGTCAATTTTATAATAATCTAAAAACGATTCTGTTCTATTATAATTAAAACTATATACTGCTTTTTGTATCCCATTTTCCAAGAAACGATATGAGCCTACATCATTAGGGTTTTGTTCAAAGCTTAACATTAGTTGGCCGATTAAATTTCTATACTCCGGTATAAACTCAACAGAATCAGTATAATGCCTCATTAATAATTCATTAAAAGAAGTACTGACACTTACATCAGAAACCACTTCTGAACTAGTGCCAAGCGTTAGATATACACTATTAACATTATTTACTCTTCTAATAATATTATACATTATTGGTACAAAAACAGCATGCGAAGAGAAATTACTATTTACAGCTTCTATGGATGTAAAAAAACTATAAAAGCTCCCTCCATTTGTACTATAACGAGACACAATTGGGACTTTAGCTTCATTAGAAATTAACAATGTAATACTTGATTGCCTAACTTTACTCATTGAAAATACATTCTTAAAATACGGCAAATCTGTGTTGTAATTAATAGCCTTTTTACCTTTCCTTTTTTCAAAAATATCTGAAAATTCTTCACTCTGCAAATCTATATACTGCATACTTCGCTTTACTGAATCTATTCCGTTTGCCAATGGCAAATCAAAATATCTAAATGCAATATTTATTTCATCAATCGTATTATGCGAATTTGGCAATAGTATCACAGAATTTCCTTTAACAACGAATTGCTTCAACTCCGATAATAATCCTGAAGGGTACTCTGACAGTGAATTCAGAATAATAGTAGAAAATAAAGAAAACTCTGAAAAATTAATTCCATTTTCAGAGATAAAACTAGCATTAAAAGAACTATCTGTTTTCAATAAAGTATTCAAATCTGTATTCGCATTCTTAGAACTTATGCAAAGCACATTAACAGCTTTCTGAATAGAGTAAGAAAAATAAAAATCATCGTCATAAACTACTGGATAATCATCGATATGTATATGTGCATCATAAAAACCTATGGTATCCATTTTAATATTAAAACTTGCTTTATATTCAGAGTAAGCGTCAATATTAACCGACAAAACTGATCTCTTCTTCTCTCCTATATACAAACTTACAGCAAGATCTTCAATAGCATCATTAGACTGATTATTTAGTTCAAACTCAATAACAAAGCTCTGTCCAACCTGCAATATTGGCTCATCAATCCAAACCGAATCAATAAATACATTAGCTTGGCTTATTGACTGCAAGGGAATAAGATTTATACTTAAAAGTGAATCTGTGTTCCAAGCACTAAAATTTGATTGTGTTTTTTGAAAATCTGAGATAAGATATAGCTCTTGATACATACTTACCTCTTTATCCTCAATAATCAACGATGGTAGTGTATTAAAATCCACACTTGATTTCTCTATGTAAATATTATCAAGTTGATCAAGAAACGCCTCTCTACTAACATAATATCTGGAAAAAGAAAACTTATTATTTGTTAGCAAACGAAACTTATCAGAGGGTTTATAGCTATTGGCTATTTTATGAGCAATAAGTCGCCCTTGCTCAAATAAGCTTCCTTCCAAACCTCTTGCCCCCATACTAAAGCTATTGTCTAGAAAAACATTGACAAAACTAGTATTTACATTAGGCTTCTTGGTTTCGTCAGCAGGAATATAAGGCCCAGCAAAAGCAATTATTAATGCCGCAATAAATAACATCCGCAACACCATTATAAGCAAGTGTTTCCATTGAGAATGCCTCTTACTTTGCTGTTGCACATTTTTTAAAAAAGCAACATTGGTAAAATACACCTTCTTAAACTTCTTAAAATTAAAAAGATGTATAATAATCGGTATTGCTATTGCAAAAAGACCGTAAAGTATATTTGGGTTGTAAAATTGCATTATCGATGCCTATTGTATGTAAACTATAATTTAAGAATTTCGCCTCTTTATCCTTCTCCTTTATCCTTCTCCATTATCCTTCCTTCTCTCCAGCTTTCAACTCCATAAGCCAAATACTTGCAATACCTAAAATTATAATAATGAAAGCTATGAAGAATTCACTATTTAATTCAGGAATAAAATAATCATAACCTATTACTTTTATCTTCTCGCCAAAGGATTGTTCAATGGCATTTTTCCAAGGCCAAATAATACCAAGGCTACCAAGAATAAAACCAGTAAGAACAGCAATAGTAATATCTTTAAACTTTTTGAATAACCAAGAAAGAAGATGCGAAAAAGCAACCAATCCAATACCAGCACCTATTCCAACAGGGATTAGAATATCAAATCTCATATTAGAGATTGCCTCAATAGCAACAAGTTGATAATTACCCATAAGTATTAACACATACGAGCCTGAAAGGCCTGGCAAAATCATGGAGCAGATGGCTACAACACCACAAACTACAAGATAAATAGGATTCTCATTTTGGGATGCAGGTGTCATAAAAGTCATTGTAATTGCAAGCGATGCTCCAATGGCAAAACTAATAATTACTCCTAAAGTCCATTTTTCGATTGTGCGCCCAACAAAATATATTGATGCTAGAATTAGCCCAAAAAAGAATGACCATAAATAGACAGGATAAAACTCGAATAAGTATTCAAATAGTTTTGCAATACCTATAATTGCAACTCCAACGCCTATAAATAAAGACACGATAAATGCCAAATCGGTATATTGGGCAAAACCTTTAAAATCACCTTTAAACAAAAGTTTAACCGCTTTAATATCGAAGGATTTTATTGCATTAATTAGACGTTCGAAGATTCCTGTAATTAAAGCTATTGTACCACCTGATACTCCTGGGATTACATTAGCTATTCCCATTGCCATTCCTTTAATCGCAATGATTATATATTGTTTTAGCATTATTCTCTTATTGATTATTTATTAGCTTTTCTAGTCTACAAATGTACATTATTTTTTTTCACTTATTTTTTATTTAAGTGATAAAGAAATTTAATAAGATTTTTATTATTTAAGGATATTTTTTAATTTTCTTAGCTTAAAGAAGAGAATAAATAGTTATAATTTATCAATTATATACTTTGCTGTATACGAATCTTTATTTTTAACTAAATCCTCTGGTGTTCCTTCAAAAAGAACATTTCCACCCTCGGCACCGCCTTCCTGTCCAATATCAATTATCCAATCAGCACATTTAATAAATTCTTGATTATGCTCTATAATTATAAGGCTATGACCTATTCTTATTAGTTCTGTCATAGCATTATATAGTTTTAGTATATCATGAAAATGAAGTCCTGTGGTTGGCTCATCAAAAATAAACATAATTCGCTCAGAGGTTTTTCCTTTTGATAAGAAAGACGCTAGCTTTATCCTTTGCGCTTCACCACCACTGAGCGTATTTGATGGTTGCCCTAATTTCACATAGCCCATTCCCACATCTTTAAGCACACTAAGTTTTTCTGCTATCTTGGCTTCCGTACGCCCACCTTTAACCTCTGCAAAGAATGCATAAGCGTCATCCACAGTCATTTCCAAAACATCAGAGATACTTTTATCCTTATACTTTACATCTAATGTTTCAGATTTAAAGCGTGTAGCTTCACAATGCTCACACGGCAACATTATATCTGCCATAAACTGCATTTCTACTCTTATGCTTCCATCTCCCTTACAAACCTCACATCTACCACCCTCAACATTAAAAGAGAAGAACCCTGCCTTATACCCTCTTACTTTCGATAGCTTTTGATTTGCAAAAAGGCTTCTAATTTCGTCATAAGCTTTAATATAGGTTACAGGATTGGAGCGAGAAGATCTTCCTATAGGATTTTGATCTATCAGTTCTATACTAGAAATACGATTATAATCTCCCTTTAGTTCACCAAATTTTCCAGTTTTATCAGCATGATCACCAATTACCTTTTTTAAAGCAGGATATAACACTCCTTTCACAAGAGTAGTTTTTCCTGAACCACTAACTCCAGTTACCAAAGTCATGGTATTTAAAGGGAATTTTACGCTAATATTCTTAAGATTATTTTCTTCAGCATTTGTAACCTCAATATATTGATTCCATTTTCTACGAATTGTGGGAATAGGAATTTTTAAATCACCACGCAAATACTTTGCAGTAAGAGTATTTGCCTTTTTTACCATTGATTTATAATCACCTTCATAAACCACTTCACCTCCATTTCTTCCAGCTTCTGGTCCAATATCAATAATATAATCGGCGGCTTTCATAATCTCCTCATCATGCTCTACCACAATAACTGTATTACCTATATCCCTTAGCTTTTTTAGCACTTTTATTAGGCGTTGATTATCGCGAGGGTGCAAACCAATACTTGGCTCATCAAGAATATATAAAGAACCAACAAGGCTACTTCCCAAGCTAGTAGCAAGATTTATCCTTTGGGATTCTCCTCCCGAAAGTGTTGCTGATTTACGATTTAGTGTAATATATGGTAAACCCACATCACATAAAACTTTCAAACGATTTTTTATCTCAATTAATAAACGCTCACTTACTTTCGCATCATTTTCATCAAGCTCTATATTTGTAAAGAAATCAAGGGCTTCATCAATAGACATCAATACAATATCTACTATATTCTTGCCATCAATTTTTACATAATTAGTTTCTTTACGCACACGCGTACCTCTACATTCTGAGCAAATAGTTCTTCCTCGGTACCGTGAAAGCATAACTCTATACTGAATCTTATAACTGTTCTGCTCTACTTCTGCAAAAAAACTATCAATACCATCAAAATATTTATTTCCTGACCACAATAATGCATATTCCTTATCCGAAAGTTCATTTATTGGTCTATGTATCGGAAATTTAAATTTAGAAGCATTCATTATTAGTTTATCCTTCCAAAGGCCCATCTTTTCACCTTTCCAACACGAAACAGCTCCCTCATAAACAGATAATCGCTTATTAGGAATTACTAAATCAGCATCAATATCGATAATAGTACCATGACCTTCGCACCTTTTACAAGCTCCATAAGGGTTATTGAAACTAAAAAAATCTACGCTAGGGTCTTCAAATTCCTCACCATCAAGTTCAAACTTATTAGAGAAATACTTACTATTCCAAACGTCATCTATATACGAAAACAAATAACACTCACCATGTCCTTCATAAAATGCTGTTTGAGTAGAATCAGCAATACGAGTATCATTATTTTCACCATTTATAGCAGCAAGTCTATCAACAACAATAAAACAATCTTCGCTTTTACCAGAGGTGTCAACATCTTCCCTTTCAAGCACATCTTGAATTAGGTTAATTTCTCCCTTTGAATACACACGAGAATACCCTTGCTGCATATACAAATTCAATTGAATAGAAGTTGTTCTATCATCATATTGTTTTAAAGGAAAAGTGATAATAAATTTTGTCTTTTCTTGAAACTCATTAATATAATCCAAAACATCACTCTCATGGTGGCGTTTTACTAAACCTCCAGATTTTGGTGAAAAGGTTTTACCAATACGCGCAAAAAGTAGTTTTATGTATTCATAAATTTCAGTGGAAGTTCCAACTGTAGAACGAGGATTTTTAGTATTTACTTTTTGTTCAATAGCAATTGCTGGCGATATTCCTGTAATTTTATCTACTTCGGGCTTACTCATTTTTCCCATAAACTGACGAGCATAAGAGCTTAAGCTCTCAACATACCTTCGTTGCCCTTCGGCATATAATGTATCAAATGCCAATGATGATTTTCCTGAACCTGAGAGTCCAGTAATTACAACAAGCTTATTACGAGGAATTTTTACGTTTATATCTTTAAGATTATGTACTCTAGAACCCAGTATTTCAATAAAATCGTTTTTTGCCATCGATTACTTTTAATTATTTCATTTCAAATGCAAATGTAAGCTTTTGTAGTTTTGAAATATTATAGATTATGTAATATATGTAAACAAAAAAAGCATCTACCCAATGGGCGATGCTATATTTCTTTACCTAAAAAAGGAGGAATATTATTTGCTATGACGCTCGTCAGAAACAGTAAGTTTCTTACGACCTTTAGCACGACGACGGCTTAGGACTTTACGACCATTAACAGTTGCCATTCTAGAACGAAATCCGTGCTTATTCTTTCTCTTTCTGTTCGATGGTTGAAATGTTCTTTTCATAATTACTTATTTTGTTACTGTTACGACAATTCGTGACAGATATTATTAATTCATATTAAATTTCGGACTGCAAAAGTAATAATATTTTCCTTGCTATCAATAGATTTTTACAAAAAATATATTACTATTTACACTAACCATATATTACTGTATTACTAATACTTACATATATAAACAACGGACGTAGAAAAAGACATTGCCTTTTGTTTAATAAAAAACCTAAAAATCAACTAAAATTCTATAGTTTTCTTTCTTAATTAGCTCTCCTCTTTCATTATAATAATTCCATTTTCCTACTTTTACAGCATTCCTATAATTCCCTATTGATTTTAATTTACCATTCAGAAAAAACTCACTCCATTCACCCTCTTCTTTACAGTCTTTATACTCACCTTGCATTTTGAGCTGCCCGTTTATAAACCAATATTTAGAAATACCAAACTTATAATCAGCAACATACATCTCCTCACTCTTTACTTGCCCATTATCATAATAATGTTTGAGCAAACCTTGATATTTACCTTCAGAATACTCTGACACAGTTTGAATTTTACCATCTTGATAATATACATTCTCAACACCACTAATAAGCCCATCTTTATATGAAGTTTTCATAAAGACCGAGCCATCACTATACTTCATTATAGCTATGCCCGAAAAAGGTTGCTTAGCTCCTCTAAGGTAAGTTACGTCATTCCGTAGTTCTAAACTTGAAACATCAACCTCGATGGTAAACGAAAGCAAAAAAACTAATAAAACAGAAGTTATAAATATAACCTTTATTGATTTGAAAATATTATTCATACTATGCAATCTACGCTTGAGCTGTAGGTCCTCCAATATTCATTGGCAAGCCAATTCCCTCTTCAATATCTTTAATTTCACCATGCAAACTCTCAAACTTCTTAACATTATCTATTAGAGCTCGCATTAGTCGTTTTGCATGTTGAGGTGTAAGAATTATTCTTTGTTTAACCTTCGCCTTTGGTACACCAGGCATCATTCTAACAAAGTCTATAATAAACTCTGAATGAGAATGAGTAATTATTGCCAAATTAGAATATGTTCCTTCAGCTACATCCTCTGGTAATTCAATATTAATTTCTCCTGGCTTATTTTGTTTATTATTATCCATAATTATATCTATTATTTTTGATTTACGATTTTAAAAATTAATGTGCTAAATTAGTAAAATTATACTCTAAAAAAAAAGGCGCCCAAAAGGCGCCTTTCATAAATTCTATATCTCATATTAAGAAATTATATCATCAGAAGTAGGCATTTCTTCAACTTCAGTCTCTTCAATCTCTTCAGCTACGCCAAAGTCAGCTTTACTACCAACAATTAATTTGTCATATTCTCGTAAACCTGTACCTGCAGGAATCTTATGTCCAACAATAACGTTTTCCTTAAGACCTTCAAGTCCATCGCGCTTAGCACTCAATGCTGCATCAGTAAGCACCTTAGTAGTTTCCTGGAACGATGCCGCAGAAATAAAGCTTTTAGTCTGTAATGAAGCCTTTGTAATACCTTGTAATATCTGCTTAGCAGTTGCTGCTTTAGCATCACGACATTCAGCAAGTTTCATATCTCTACGCTTAAGGCTAGAGTTTTCGTCACGTAATGCTCGAGTACTTATAATTTGCCCAGCTTTAAGATTTTCAGAATCTCCTGGATCAACAATTACATTCTTACCGTAGATATTATCATTCTCCTCCATAAAGTCAATTTTATTAATGACTTCATGCTGTAAGAAGTTCGTATCTCCTGCATCTTCAATTTCAACCTTACGCATCATCTGACGAACAATAACCTCAAAGTGCTTATCATTAATTTTCACACCCTGTAAACGGTAAACTTCTTGAACCTCATTTACAATATACTCCTGAACCTTTGTGGGTCCTTTAATATTTAGAATACTAACAGGAGTCGTTGCTCCTTCAGAAAGAGAAGTACCCGATTTTACATAATCATTTTCCTGTGCAAGAATTTGCTTAGCAGTAGAAATCAAATATTTCTTCTGCTCTCCAGTTTTAGAAGTAATAATAACTTCACGGTTACCCCGCTTCAACTTAGAACCAAAAGACACAACACCATCAATCTCAGCTATTATTGCAGGATCTGAAGGATTACGAGCTTCAAACAATTCAGTAACACGTGGAAGACCTCCCGTAATATCACCAGATTTACCAACTGCACGAGGAATCTTAACGATTACATCTCCAGCAATTATTTTATCACCTTCGGCAACAACAATTCTCGAATAAACAGGAATATCATATTGTTTAATCAAATTACCTTTCTTATCAACTATCTTAATAATTGGGTTTTTAGATTTCAATCTATTCTCAATAATTACTTTTTCTTGATAACCAGTTTGCTCATTTGATTCAGTACGAAAAGTTTGACCTTCAATAATGTTCTCAAATTCTACAGTACCATCAAAATCAGAAATAACTTGAGCATGATATGGATCCCATGAACAAATTAAATCACCTTTTTTAAGGATGTCACCATCAACAAAGTATAACTTCGAAGCATAAGGAATATGATGGGTTGCTAACACAACACCTGTTTTCTCATCAATCACACGCATCTCTGCAGAACGACCAGTTACTACCTTATATTTATCTCCATCTTTACCCGTAAAGTCAACAAAACGAAGTTCATCCATTTCAATACGACCTTCATTTTTTGCAATAATAGAGGAAGTAACTGCAACTGAAGAAGCTGTACCTCCAACGTGGAAAGTACGAAGCGTAAGCTGTGTACCTGGCTCACCAATTGATTGAGCAGCAATAACACCTACAGCTTCACCTTTCTGAACCATACGGCCAGTAGCAAGGTTTCTACCATAACACTTAGCACAAACACCTTTCTTACTTTCACAAGTAAGAACCGAACGAATTTCAATAGATTCTATTGGCGAATCATCAATTTTTCTAGAAATTTCCTCAGTTAACTGATCACCTGAATTAGCAAGTAATTCATCAGTTAAAGGATTATATATATCATGCAAACAAGTTCTACCTATAATTCGATCATAAAGTGACTCAACAATATCTTCGTTACGCTTAAGAGCAGTAACAGTAAGCCCTCTTAGAGTACCACAATCACGCTCAGAGATAATAACATCTTGTGCTACATCAACCAAACGACGAGTTAAATAACCCGCATCTGCAGTTTTAAGTGCTGTATCCGCAAGACCCTTACGAGCACCGTGAGTAGAAATAAAGTACTCAAGTACTGTTAGTCCTTCCTTAAAGTTAGAAAGAATTGGATTCTCAATAATCTCAGCACCAGAAGCACTAGATTTTTGAGGCTTAGCCATCAGACCACGCATACCAGAAAGCTGACGAATCTGCTCCTTAGAACCACGGGCGCCTGAATCAAGCATCATAAATACTGAGTTGAATCCTTGACGGTCAGTTGTTATCTCATCCATCAATGTTTGAGTCAACTTAGAATTTGTATGCGTCCAAATATCAATAATCTGATTATATCGTTCATTATTTGTAATGAAACCCATATCATAGTTATTTGTAACCTCATCTACATCCTCATTTGCTTTTGCAATTAGTGATTCTTTAACCTTAGGAATAATAATATCCCCTAAGTTAAATGATAGACCACCATAATAAGCCATACTATATCCTAAATCCTTAATATCATCAAGGAAATCAGCAGCTCTTTTATTACCAACTTTAGTAAGCATTAAACCAATAATATCACGTAGTGATTTTTTAGTAAGTACTTCATTAATAAAACCAAATTCCTGAGGAACAACTTCATTAAATAATACTCTACCAACAGTAGTAGAAATAGTTTCTATTACACCTTCACCGTTAGGATATTTTACTTTAATGGAAGCATGAAGGTCAACAGCATCTTCGTTATATGCAATTATCACCTCTTGTGCTGAATAAAATTTCATTCCTTCACCACGTACAATATCTTCTGGAAACGATTTCTTCTCTTTGGTCATATAATAAAGACCCAAAACCATATCCTGAGAAGGTACAGCAATTGGAGCACCATTAGCAGGGTTAAGTATATTATGCGAAGCAAGCATTAATACCTGAGCTTCAAGTACCGCAGCATTACTTAGCGGTACGTGAACAGCCATCTGGTCACCATCAAAATCGGCGTTAAATGCCGAACATGCAAGTGGGTGTAGCTGAATTGCTTTTCCTTCAATAAGTTTTGGTTGGAATGCCTGAATACCTAATCTGTGCAGAGTTGGAGCACGGTTAAGTAATACTGGGTGTCCTTTAAGAACATTTTCCAAAATATCCCAAACTACAGGGTCTTTTCTATCTACAATTTTCTTAGCAGATTTTACTGTCTTAACAATACCACGCTCAAGAAGTTTTCTAATAATAAACGGCTTAAATAACTCTGAAGCCATTCCTTTTGGAAGTCCACATTCATTAAGTTTCAACTCAGGTCCTACAACAATAACCGAACGACCAGAATAGTCAACACGCTTACCAAGTAAGTTCTGACGGAAACGACCTTGCTTACCTTTAAGACTATCACTTAAAGATTTAAGAGCTCTATTAGAATCAGATTTTACTGCGCTAGATTTTCGAGAATTATCAAAAAGACTATCAACAGCCTCTTGAAGCATACGCTTCTCATTTCTCAAAATCACATCTGGAGCTTTAATCTCCAACAAACGCTTCAATCGGTTATTACGAATAATAACACGACGATATAAATCATTAAGGTCAGAAGTAGCAAATCTACCACCATCAAGAGGCACAAGAGGACGCAGCTCTGGAGGTGTAACAGGTACTACCTTTACAATCATCCACTCAGGACGATTTTCCATACGAGTATTAGCATCTCTAAAAGCCTCAATAACCTTAAGACGTTTTAACGCATCAGCTTTACGCTGCTGCGAAGTTTCGTTATTTGCTTTATCTCTAAGCTCATACGAAAGTTCATCTAATTTTAATCCTTTTAATAAGTCATGAACAGCCTCGGCTCCCATTTTAGCGACAAATTTATTAGGATCTGTATCTTCCAAATATTGATTATCCGTTGGTAAAGTATCCAAAATATCGAAATACTCATCTTCAGAAAGAAAATCCATATATTGGACACCTTCTGTAGCTTTTATCCCAGGATTAATAACAACATATTTCTCATAATAAATAATTGAATCCAACTTCTTAGTTTGAAGGCCAAGAAGCGCACCCATTTTATTTGGTAAAGTACGGAAGAACCATATATGTGCTACAGGAACAACAAGCTTAATGTGTCCTGTACGCTCACGACGAACTTTCTTTTCTGTTACTTCAACACCACATCGGTCACAAACGATTCCTTTATAACGGATACGTTTATATTTTCCACAGTGACATTCGTAATCTTTAACCGGTCCAAAAATCCTTTCACAAAACAGACCATCACGCTCTGGTTTATAAGTACGATAATTGATTGTTTCTGGCTTCAATACCTCACCGCTAGAGCGTTCAAGGATAAGTTCAGGAGATGCTAAACTTATTGTTATTGAAGAGAAGTTGCTTTTCTCAGTAGCATATTTTCTAAAAGCCATATCTTATGTATTGTATTGTCAAAAAATAAAAAAAAACTCAAAACTAATCGAAGGTAATATTCAACCCTAATCCTGTAAGTTCGTGAACCAATACATTGAATGATTCAGGAACACCAGGCTCAGGGAAAGCTTGTCCTTTAACGATAGCTTCATATGCTTTAGCTCTCCCAACCACATCATCAGATTTGATTGTAAGTACCTCTTGCAAAATTGTTGATGCACCAAATGCCTCAAGAGCCCAAACCTCCATCTCACCAAATCGCTGACCACCAAACTGTGCTTTACCACCAAGTGGTTGCTGAGTAATAAGTGAATAAGGTCCAATAGATCGTGCGTGCATCTTATCATCAATAAGGTGGTGTAGCTTTATCATATAAATGATTCCTACAGTAGCATATTGATCAAATTTACGACCAGTACCACCATCATATAAACGAACTTTACCATTTTCTGGTAAGCCAGCCTCTTTCATATAACCATTAATTTGGTCAAGAGTAGCTCCATCAAAAATAGGTGTAGCAAATTTCTTTCCTAGCTCTTTTCCTGCCCAAGCAAGTACTGTTTCATATATTTGACCCAAGTTCATACGCGAAGGTACACCTAGTGGGTTAAGTACAATATCAACAGCTGTACCATCAGCTAAGAAAGGCATATCCTCTTTATGGACAATACGAGCAACAATACCCTTATTACCGTGACGACCTGCCATCTTATCACCAACTTTCAACTTACGTTTCTTAGCAATATAAACTTTTGCCAATTTAACGATACCTGCTGGCAACTCATCTCCTACTGTTATAACAAATTTTTGGCGATTAAACTCACCCAAATACTCTTTATATTTAGCAGTATAATTAGAAATAAGCCTTCCGATTAAAGCATTTTTGTTTTTATCAGTTGTCCACTTATTAGGATTTATATTAATATAATCCTCAACGGCAGTTAATGCCTTTAAAGTAAACTTAGTTTTCTTAGGAATAATAACTTCCTTAAAGTTATTAAATACTCCCTGAGAAGTTTTACCATTAACTAATACCATGATTTTATTAATCAACTTAGCCTTAAGCTTAGCTGTTTTTTCATCAAAAATATTCTTTAATACCTCTAACTCTTCATTATCTTTACTCTTAGAGCGACGGTCTTTTACTGCTCTTGCAAATAATTTCTTATCAACAACAACACCACGTAATGATGGAGACGCTTTTAATGAAGCATCTTTAACATCACCTGCTTTATCACCAAAAATAGCTCTTAGTAATTTTTCTTCAGGAGTTGGATCGGTTTCTCCTTTAGGAGTAATTTTTCCGATAAGGATATCACCTTCTTTAACTTCAGCACCAATACGAATAAGACCATTTTCGTCTAAGTCTTTTGTTGCTTCAGTAGAAACATTAGGAATATCATTTGTCAGCTCTTCAATACCTCGTTTAGTATCACGAACCTCTAAAGTATATTCATCTATATGTATAGAAGTATAAATATCATCTCTAACAACATCCTCTGAAATTACGATAGCATCCTCAAAGTTATAACCTTTCCAAGGCATAAATGCCACTTTAAGGTTACGACCTAATGCTAATTCACCTTTTTCAGTTCCATAACCTTCAGTCAGGATATCGCCTTTTTTCACCTTTTGTCCTAAACGAACAGTAGGCTTAATATTTATAGAAGTACTTTGGTTGGTCTTTTTAAACTTTACCAATTTATACTCTTTAGAATCTTCTTCAAAACTAATTAGTTTCTGCTCATCTGTTCTTTCATAATTAACAACAATACGTCGAGCATCAACATATTCAATTACACCATCAGATTCAGCAATAACATTTGTTCGCGAATCGAAAGCAGTTTGCTCTTCAAGACCTGTACCCACAATTGGAGCTTGAGGCTTAAGTAACGGAACTGCTTGACGCATCATATTTGAACCCATCAGTGCACGATTGGCATCATCATGCTCCAAGAAAGGAATAAGAGATGCCGCAATAGAAGCAATCTGATTGGATGCAACATCCATCAATTGAACATTAGTCTTATCAACAATAGGATAATCAGCCATTTCACGTACTTTAATACGATCATTAATTAATTCTCCACTGTCTTTATCAAATGGTTGTTTACTATGTGTAATCAAATACTCTTCTTCCTCATCAGCTGTTAAGAAAATAGGAGCGTCATGTAGTTGAACTTTTCCTTCTTCTACTTTCATATAAGGAGTTTCCAAGAAACCCAAAGGATTCACCTGAGCAAATACACTTAATGAAGAAATAAGACCAATATTTGGTCCCTCAGGAGTCTCAATAGTACAAAGACGACCATAATGAGTAAAGTGAACATCTCTAACCTCAAATCCAGCACGCTCACGCGATAAACCACCAGGTCCAAGAGCAGAAATTCTTCGTTTGTGCGTTATTTCAGAAAGTGGATTCGTTTGATCCATAAACTGCGATAACTGATTTGTACCAAAGAAAGAGTTTATAACTGAAGAAAGTGTTTTAGCATTTATCAACTCAATAGGAGTAAACACTTCATTATCTCTAACATTCATACGCTCACGAATAGTACGTGCCATACGAGTAAGTCCAACACTAAATTGATTTTGCAATTGCTCACCAACAGTACGGATACGACGATTACTTAAGTGGTCAATATCATCAACCTCTGTTTTTGAATTAATTAAGCGAATAAGATGCTTAATAATCAAAATAATATCTTCGTTTGTAAGAACTCTAATCTTATCATCAACATTAAGTCCTAACTTTTTATTTATTTTAAAACGACCTACATCACCAAGATCATAACGCTTTTCTGAGAAGAAAAGGTTATTGATAATGCCACGTGCTGTTTCTTCATCTGGCGGCTCAGCATTTCTAAGTTGACGGTAGATATATTCAACAGCCTCTTTTTCAGAGTTTGATGTGTCTTTTTGTAAAGTATTAAAGATAATTGAGAAATCGCTAGCAGCGCTATCTTCTTTATGAAGAATAACTGTCTTTACACCAGCATCTACAATTTCTTGAATATGGTCTTTTTCTAGAATTGTTTCTCTATCAACAATAACTTCTGTACGTTCAATAGAAACAACCTCTCCAGTATCTTCATCAACAAAATCTTCAATCCATGTACGTAATACTTTTGCAGCTAATCTACGACCAAGTACACGCTTAAGTCCTGCCTTACTTACTTTTATTTCATCAGCTAATCCAAATATTTCAAGAATATCTTTATCGCTGTGATAGCCAATAGCTCTAAGTAGAGTAGTAACAGGTAATTTCTTTTTACGATCGATATAAGCATACATCACATTATTAATGTCTGTTGCAAATTCGATCCACGATCCTTTGAAAGGAATAACACGTGCACTGTATAGTTTAGTACCGTTAGCATGTCGAGATGTACCAAAGAAAACTCCTGGGCTACGGTGAAGTTGAGACACAACAACACGTTCAGCTCCATTAACAACAAAAGTACCTTTTGGTGTCATATATGGAATTGATCCTAAATAAACGTCTTGGATTTGAGTTTCGAAATCCTCATGCTCTGGGTCTGTACAATACAGCTTCAATTTCGCTTTAAGAGGTACACTATAAGTTAACCCTCTATCCAAGCATTCTTCGATAGAATAACGTGGAGGATCAATAAAATAATCTAAAAACTCTAAAACGAAATTATTTCTAGCATCTGTAATTGGGAAATTATCGGCAAAAACCTTATAAAGGCCTTCGTTTTCACGACTTTCTGGAGTGGTTTCTAGTTGAAAAAAGTTTTGGAATGATTTCAACTGAATATCCAAGAAATCAGGATAATCTATATGCTTAGGTGCAGATGCAAAATTTATTCTTTTATTTTTATTAATTGAAGTCAAGATACACGGTTTTAGCAAGTGAAAAAAACAACTTCCTACTCATAGTCAGTAAATTAGCTAACTATTCATAGGACAAAAAATACCCTAGGTATTTATACAGGTAAAGACCTTAGCCCCAAATTAATGGAGTAAGGTCTTCACTTTGTAGAATAATATTCTTACTTAATTTCAACTACAGCGCCTGCCTCTTCAAGTTGAGTTTTAAGTGCATCAGCCTCATCTTTAGCTACACCTTCCTTAATAGGAGCTGGAGCGCTATCAACTAAACCTTTAGCCTCTTTAAGACCAAGGCTTGTAAGCTCTTTCACTAACTTAACTACTTTCAATTTAGAAGCACCAGCTTCTTTCAAGATAACATCGAATTCAGTTTGCTCTTCAGCAGCCTCAGCTCCATCAGCAGCTGGACCTGCTACAGCTACTGCAGCAGCAGCTGGCTCAATACCATATTCGTCTTTTAAAATTGTAGCTAACTCATTAACTTCTTTAACAGTCAAGTTTACTAGTTGCTCTGCAAAATCTTTTAAATCTGCCATTGTAATTTATATTTATGTTCTATTAATAGAACGGTTTTTAATAATAATTTTAATTCTAAAAATTTATTCCGGACGTTCCGATAAAGTTTTTACGATACCAGCAATTGTTCCTCCACCCGATTTAAGAGCAGAAATAACATTTTTAGCTGGAGATTGTAGTAATCCGATAATATCACCAATAAGTTCATCTTTTGATTTGATACTAGCTAGGAATTCAAGATTGTCAGATCCAACATAAGTTGTTTCCTCAATATAAGCACCTTTAAACGCTGGTTTATCGGTTTTATGCTTTTTTGTATAATCTTGAATCAATTTAGCTGGTACGTTACCAGTTTCAGTGAACATTAGTGCCGTATTACCTTTCAATACATCATATAGCTCATCAAAGTCCTTTTCAACTTTTTCCATTGCTATTTTTAGCAATGTGTTTTTTACAACCGATAATTGAACTCCTTGTTTGTAGCAAGTACGACGTAAGATACTAGTTTGCTCTGCATTTAAACCGCTAATATCGGCTAAATAGAACATACTGTTATCTGTCAATTGCTTAACTAGAATTTCTATTTGTTGTATTTTGTCTTCTTTTCTCATATGAGATATGCTAAAAGGTTAATAAATTGAGTGATTAAGCGAATTTCTTGGTATCGATTTTCACACCCATGCTCATAGTACTAGACACATAAACTGATTTCATGTACGTTCCTTTTGAACTTGCTGGTTTCATTTTGTTGATTAAGTTCAACAATTCTGCAGCATTCTCTACTAATTTCTCAGCAGAAAAAGACACACGACCAACTGCGGTGTGAATAATACCATGTTTGTCAACCTTAAAGTCAATTTTACCAGCTTTCACTAAGTTTACTGCTCCCGCAATATCCATAGTTACTGTACCGGTCTTAGGGTTAGGCATAAGACCGCGAGGTCCTAAGATTCTTCCTAATGCACCAACTTTGGGCATAACACTTGGCATGGTAATAACGACATCGACATCAGTCCAACCGCCTTTTATCTTCTGGATGTACTCATCCAAACCGACATAATCAGCTCCTGCCGCTTTGGCTTCCTCTTCTTTATCCGGAGTACAAAGAACTAATACTTTCTTAGTTTTTCCAGTACCATGAGGTAGAGTTACAGAACCACGAACCATTTCATTGGCTTTACGTGGATCTACTCCCAAACGGATATCTAGATCAACAGATGCGTCAAAACTAGTAGTAGAAATACTCTTTACTAGTTCTAATGCTTCAGAAAGTGTATAGGCTTTGTCAGGATCTACGAGGTCCAAAACTTTTTTACGTTTTTTCGTTAATTTAGCCATTTCACTAATTTAAAATGTTTAATAATGATTACTTAGCTTCTGGGAAAGCACCTTTTATAGTAATTCCCATACTTCTAGCAGTACCTGCTACCATACGCATAGCTGATTCAACCTTAAAGGCGTTCAAATCCACCATTTTTGCCTCAGCAATAATGCGAACTTGATCCCAAGTTAAAGAAGCGACTTTCAAACGGTTAGGTTCTCCAGATCCACTTTTTAATTTGGCCATCTCTAATAATTGAACAGCAACAGGAGGAGTCTTAACGATAAACTCGAAAGACTTATCTGCAAAAACAGTAATAATTACTGGTAACACCTTACCTGCTTGGTCTTGTGTTCTAGCGTTAAACTGCTTGCAAAAATCCATAATGTTTACACCTTTAGCACCTAATGCAGGTCCTACCGGTGGCGAGGGATTAGCAGCGCCTCCTTTAATTTGAAGCTTAATTAATCCACTTACTTCCTTTGCCATTTTCAATAAATTTAAATATGTAATACAATTTATTTACATCCGCCCATTTTGAGCGAAGGCAAAAACTATTCTTTTTCAACTTGCATAAAACCTAACTCAAGAGGTGTTTTACGACCAAAGATCTTAACCATCACTTTCAGTTTCTTTTTCTCCTCATTAATCTCTTCGATTACACCTGAGAAGCTATTGAAAGGACCATCAATCACTTTTACCGATTCACCTATTACGAAAGGTATATTAACAAACTCTCCTTGTTCAGAAAGCTCATCAACTTTACCTAATATACGATTGATTTCTGCTTGACGCAAAGGAGCCGGCTCACCGCCTTTCTCTGCACCTAGAAAACCAATAACATTAGGAATGGCTTTTATCATGTGAGGAATTTCGCCAATTAAGACAGCTTCAATAAGGACATACCCTGGAAAATAGTTTCTTTCCTTAGTAATTTTCTTACCATTACGAATTTGAAATACTTTTTCTGTTGGCACAAGAATACTTGAAATGTACTTTTCGTATCCAAGCGTAGAAATTTCTCGCTCCATATACTCTTTTACTTTCAATTCTTTACCACCAATGGCACGTACTACATACCATTTCTTTTCGTTGCTACCCATAGTTAACATTTTACCCACAATTTAAAAACCTTAAATTGAATAGGAATTATTAATTAAAATAAGTTATAGAATATTTCTAGGCCATTTTTAAACATCAAATCCATCAAGAACACCACTAAAGAGATGATCAGGGAAGCAATGGATACGACGATAGCACTATTTTGTAATTCAGCCCATGTAGGCCAACTTACCTTATTCACTAACTCATCATAACTTTCTTTTATATAATTTACAACTTTAGCCATAACTGCTTTAAATTGTTATAAGCAGGGGTGGTAGGATTCGAACCCACGACTCCTGGTTTTGGAGACCAGAGCTCTAGCCAACTGAGCTACACCCCTATTATATCGAAGTAATATAGCTCAAAAGGTATCTCTCAAATGAGAGACACCTTTAAGCTAACTTAACTTAAATAATCTGCTTGATTAATCGTCTAATAATTCAGTAACTTGACCAGCACCAACGGTACGACCACCCTCACGGATAGCGAAACGAAGACCTTTATTCATAGCAATCTCACTATGTAAAATTGTCTCAATTGTCAAGTTATCACCAGGCATAACCATCTCTACTCCTTCTGGAAGAGTAATTGTACCTGTAACGTCTGTTGTTCTAAAATAAAACTGTGGACGATAGTTGTTATGGAATGGAGTATGACGTCCACCCTCTTCTTTTTTAAGGATATAAACCTCAGCTTTAAACTTAGCATGTGGAGTTACAGAACCTTGTTTTGCAATCACCATACCACGCTTAATTTCTTTCTTGTCTACACCACGTAATAAAAGACCAACATTATCACCAGCTTCACCACGATCTAAGATCTTGCGAAACATCTCAACACCAGTAATAGTAGAAGTTAACTTCTCAGCACCCATACCAATAATATCAACAGGATCACCTGTATTAATTACACCAGTTTCTATTCTACCAGTAGCAACAGTACCACGACCAGTAATAGTGAATATATCTTCAACAGGCATTAAGAAATCTTTATCCATATCACGAGGAGGAATCTCAATCCATGAGTCAACAGCATCCATCAATTCGTAGATTTTCTCAGTCCATTTAGGCTCGCTATTTAAACCACCTAAAGCAGAACCTTGAATAACAGGAGTGTTATCACCATCATACTCGTAGAAGTCTAACAATTCACGAATCTCCATATCCACTAATTCAAGAAGTTCTTCGTCATCTACCATATCCACTTTATTCATGAATACAACAAGACGAGGAATACCTACTTGGCGTCCTAATAAGATATGCTCGCGAGTCTGAGGCATAGGGCCATCAGTTGCAGCAACAACAAGAATAGCACCGTCCATCTGGGCAGCACCTGTAACCATGTTCTTCACATAATCCGCGTGACCTGGACAGTCAACGTGTGCGTAGTGACGGTTTTCAGTTGTGTACTCTACGTGAGCAGTATTAATAGTAATACCTCTTTCTTTTTCCTCTGGAGCATTATCAATAGAAGAGAAATCCTTTATTTCTGATAATCCTTTTGCTGCTAAACAAGTAGTAATAGCAGCAGTCAAAGTTGTCTTACCGTGGTCAACGTGACCAATAGTACCGATGTTAACGTGTGGTTTCGACCGGTCAAAATGTTCTTTAGCCATCTTTAATAATATTTAAGTTAAATTAAAAAATCTTTTAATAATTAATAGAGCTATTAGCGAGATTTGAACTCGCGACCTCTTCCTTACCAAGGAAGTGCTCTACCCCTGAGCTACAATAGCTTTTAAAAAGAGCGGGAAACCGGGCTCGAACCGGCCACCTACAGCTTGGAAGGCTGTCGCTCTACCAAATGAGCTACTCCCGCTTTTCAGAGTAAAAATAATAAATCACAAAAAAAGGCTTAGATATATAAACCTTTTAATATGAAAGTGGGGAGAGGAGGATTCGAACCTCCGAAGTCTAAGACAACAGATTTACAGTCT
>JAOZPM010000220.1:0-2868 GCA_029932765.1 Bacteroidales bacterium
AAAAATATGACAAAACAATTATATTATGTACCGTATTATCAGTAATATAGATAGATGATTAGTAACCAATATTTATGCTATATTAAATTAATTGTGCATCAACCACTGCAATAGTTGCCATATCTACTATCTCTCTTACCGAACTGGATAACTGTAATACATGTATAGGTTTTTTCAATCCCATTACAATTGGTCCAATAGCTTCAGAAGATCCAATTTCTTGCATTACCTTATAAGCGATATTACCAGAAGAAAGGTTAGGAAATATAAGTGTATTTACATCCTTAGTGCCTAGTTTTGAAAAAGAATACCTTTCATTACGTAATTCAGTATTTAGTGCAAAATTGGCTTGCATTTCTCCGTCAATAATAACATCAGCATGCTTACTATGAAGAATAGAAATAGCTTTCTTTACTTTTTGAGATGATTCTCCTATTGTTGATCCGAAATTTGAATATGAAAGCATAGCCATTACAGGTTTGATTCCAAACTCTTCTACTTTTTCATTTGCTAATAATGTAATATCAACTAAGTCTTCTGCCTCAGGATCTCTGTTTATAGTTGTATCTGCAAAGAAATAAGGTCCTTTTTTAGTTCTTAGCATATACATTCCTGCTATCTTATTTACATCATTTCTTTTTCCTACAATTTGTAGGGCAGGTCTAATTACATCAGGATAAGGTGTGGTAACTCCAGAAATCATTGCGTCAACATCACCAGACTCTACCATTGCAGCACCAAAGTAGTTTTTGTCGTACATTAATCGCTCTGCTATAACCATTGATATTCCATTTCGTGCACGTTTGCCGAAAAATATTTTAGCATATTTAGTGCGTTGCGCGCTATTTTCTTCAATACTATTATCAATTAACTCAAGATCTAAGATATCGATGTTGTTATCTGTAGCTAGTTTGTTAAGGCGTTTTCTTTGTCCTACTAACACAGGAATAGCAATACCTTCATCCTTAAGCAATCTTGCAGCTTGTAATACATTAGTATTGTTGGCATCACTGAATACTACTCGTTTAGGGTTTGCTTTTGCTTTAGCAGTCATGCCTCGCATTATTCCATGGTCAATACCCATTCTTTTAAGTAGCTCGTCTTTATATTTATCCCAATTGGTAATATTTATTCTTGCTACGCCTGACTTAATTGCAGCTTTTGCTATGGCAACAGGGATAAATTCAATTAGTCGTGGATCTATAGGAGTAGGAACGATATACTCTTTCCCAAAACTCATATTGTCATTATTATATACTTTCTTAACAATATCAGGAACAGGTTCTTTTGCGAGGGCAGATATTGCGTAAACAGCGGCTAGTTTCATTTCTTCGTTAATAGCAGTAGCTCTAACATCTAATGCTCCTCTAAAAATATATGGAAATCCCAATACATTGTTTATCTGATTTGGATAATCAGATCTTCCTGTGGCAAAAATAATATCGTCGCGTGTTGCTAGTGCATCTTCATACGATATTTCAGGAGTAGGATTTGCCATAGCAAAAACAATAGCATCTTTAGCCATTGATTTTAGCATATGAGGCTTTAGAACACCTCCAGCAGATAATCCCAAAAATACATCAGCATCTTTGATGCCTTCTTCCATGGTTTTTATGTCTTTGTCAGTAGCGAATATTTTATTTGCATCGCTAAGGTCTTTTCTGTCTTTTGTGAGAATACCATCTACATCAGCCATTAGTACATTGTTGATATCAACGCCTAATTGTACATACATGCTTGTACATGCACAGGCTGCAGCTCCTGCACCACTTACAAATAACTTTATTTTTTTTATATCCTTACCAGCAACTTCTAAAGCATTTATAAGTCCTGCTCCACTTATTATTGCAGTTCCATGCTGATCGTCGTGCATTACCGGAATATCCAGAGCTTCTTTCAGCCTTCTTTCTATTTCAAAGCACTCAGGGGCTTTAATGTCCTCTAGGTTTATTCCACCAAAAGTTGGAGATATAGCTTTTACTGTTCTAACAAACTCATCAATATTAGTCTCATCAACCTCTATATCGAAAACATCTATATCAGAGAATATTTTGAATAATAAACCCTTTCCTTCCATAACGGGTTTGCCAGCAACAGCACCAATATCACCAAGCCCTAAAACGGCTGTACCGTTAGAAATAACAGCAACTAAATTACCTTTTGCCGTATACTTATAAGCATCTTCAGGATTTTTCTCTATCTCCAAACAAGGATCAGCTACTCCAGGAGTATATGCTAATGATAAATCGCGTTGAGTGCGATGATGCTTAGTAGGAACAACTTGTATCTTTCCAGGTCTTCCCTTTGAATGATAGTTTAACGCGTCTTCTTTTGTAATATTTGCCATAATAATATTTATTATAATTAAGAGTGCAAAATTACATATTTAGGTGATTGCTTTTATAGATGCTTGCTTATTTATGTTGCTAACTTAATTGATATTTTTATGATAAAATCTAGTTTTATAACACTCTCAGGACTTACTTTAATAACATTCCATTAGTAAAATTAAATACTTTCAATTCTGTACTTTAATATCTAAAAGATATAACTAGCTAACGCAATATTGTTGTTCCTATAGAGAATATTTACAAAATATTGGAAGTATTATTGTTGTTGTTATGCTGTTTTATAGCAGCTTACAATTACTGATATTAATGTAGTATATATCTCTATTTCTGAACTTTAGCTTTAATAGTAAAAAGGCCTATATTTTTATATAAAAAAACATTTGCGAAGTTAATAAAAGCATTATCTTTGCAGCCGCGAAACAGGAAATAGTTTCGACAAAAAGCCGAGGTAGCTCAGATGGTTAGAGCGCATGATTCATAATCATGAGGTCGGCAGTTCAATCCTGCCTCTCGGTAC
>JAOZPM010000221.1:0-2855 GCA_029932765.1 Bacteroidales bacterium
AAAAAATATGACAAAACAATTATATTATGTACCGTATTATCAGTAATATATATAGACTGATTAGTAACAGATTTAATTATAAGATTTAAGAGAGTTTTTATTATTTATGGACAATTTGGCTTAATGTTTTTTTATTACTTTTGTAGCTTAATTTTATTTTTATATAAAAGTAGGTGGCAGAAAAGCAAGATATTTCTTTATTTAATAAGATAGCAGATGATAATGAGTTAGCATTCAATACTATATTTGATAAGTATTATGCTGATTTATGTGATTTTTCTTTTCTTATAGTCAAAAACAAAGAATCTGCAGAGGAAATTGTAGCCGATATATTTGCGAATATATGGATTAAGCGTGGAACTCATACCGTAGATAGCAACCTAAGAGGATATTTGATGAGTAGTACTAAAAATAGAACAATATCATTTATGAGAAAGAAGAAAATAGAAATTCTTTCTTTAGAAGATATTCCCTATGGTCAATCAGAAAATGAGTCTACTCCAGAAAAAGTCTTAATTTCAAAAGAGAGTGGAGCCTCAGTAGAAAAAATTCTTAGCTTTATTCCAGAGAAAAGTCGATTGGTATTTAAAATGCATAGATTTGAAAATTTTAAATATCGCGAAATTGCAGAAGTGCTTGATATCTCTCAAAAAACTGTTGAAAAACATATGGGCAAAGCCTTGAAAATACTTAGAGGTATGCAACACCAAATACAGGGTTTATTAATATTTGCTTGTTTTACTAAAAACTGGTTATTTTAGAATGGTGCTCTATAAATACCTATTATAGCTTCAATACTCTTAAAATCTTCTTGTTAATAACTATACTATTTGTTTAGGTATATTAAGGTGCAAAGCAATTACTTTTGTATACGTGAGAAAAATATTGGAAAATATACGGAATTATTATTCAGAGATTTATAAGGTTTTACTTTTTGTATTTACTGTTGTTATTATTGTGCTCTTATTTCCTGAGAGTACAAAATTTAGATATGAATATAGTGAGGGAAGGCCTTGGTTATACGAAAATTTGGAATCTCCTGTAGATTTTGCAATAAAAAAAACGGATACTGAGATAGAAAAGGAATTAGAGAATATAAAGAATAACTCCAAACTTTTTTTTAGTTTTGATCAGAATAAAACAGAAAAGATTCTTAATAATATATCATCTAGTTTTGACACACTATGGTTGCAAACCTATGGATTAGGAAATAGAGAATCATATGCATCTACAAAGCAGCTATGTCTTGATATTTCTACTAATGTATATCAAACAGGAATAATAAAACTACCTACCGATATTCCAGATAATCATGATGATGTTATTGTTTATGTTCTTAGGAATAATATTGCCAAGGAAGCTTTCTTAAACTATTTTTATTCACCAAAAACAGCATATCAATTTGTGCTTCAGGAGTTAGAGAAAAGTAGTATTATTGATAAAGACTTTATTGCTAACTTTGTGCATAATCATCTGAAGTATAATGTATTTATTGATAGAAAGAAGACTGAATTAGAGTTGGAAAATAGTCTGAATAATATTTCGCCAAATAGGGGAATAATACTTCAAGGGCAACATATAGTTAATAAAGGAGAAATTATTAGTGATGATATATACAGTGTATTAGAGTCCTTAAATAATGATTTTCAGAATAGATCTCATTCATCAAGTATTGGCTTATATATTGGGAAAATAATTTTAGTTAGTTTCCCTTTAATTGCATTTGGGCTTTTTATGTTTTTCTTTCGCCCTGATATTTTTGAAGATAGTAAAAATCTAATAATGATTTTTATACTTATTATTAGTATGGTTGTAGTTACTCGAATAATTGTGGTTTACGACGGCTCACTTGTGTTGCTAATTCCACTTATGATTAGCCCAATTGTTATTCGGGCATTCTATGATACAAGCTTGGCTTTAATTGTACACCTCACTACCGTAATACTTATAAGCTTTGTTGTTCCTGATAGTTTTATTTTTGTTTTCTTAGAACTAATGACGGGTATTATAGCTATCATCAGTGTTGTGAAACTACATAAGAGATCTCAGTTTTTCTTCTCTGCTTTATATATCTTTCTTTCATTTTCGGTAATATATATTGGAGTGGAGCTTATAACAGAAACCACATTAGTAAATATAGATATTATGGTTTTTGCTTATTTTGCTGTTTCAGCAGGATTAACTCTTCTCGCTACACCAATAATCTATGTTTTCGAAAAATTATTTGGAATGGTTACAGATGTATCTTTATTAGAATATGCTGATACCAATAATACACTGATAAGAAAATTGTCAACGATTGCTCCAGGTACTTTTAATCATAGTATTCAGGTTTCTAATTTAGCAGAAGAGGCTGCTGCAGAAATTGGAGCAAATCAATTATTGGTAAGAGCTGGAGCTATGTATCATGATATTGGAAAAATGGAAAACCCAATGTTTTTTACTGAAAATCAAAATGGAAATTATAGCCCTCATGATGAATTAAGTTATCAAGAGAGTGCTGATATTATTTTATCTCACGTATTGGATGGTGTGAAAATAGCTAAGAAAAATAATCTTCCAAATCAAATCATTGATTTTATTCGTACACACCATGGTACTAAGCGCGTAGAGTATTTTTATAGAATGCACTTGAAAGAAATGCCTGATGAGGAAGTGAAGCTAAGAGAATTTACTTATAGGGGGCCAATACCATATTCTAAAGAAACATGTATACTAATGATGGCTGATGCTGTTGAGGCGGCCTCGCGGAGTATTAAGTCGCCAGATGCTAAGTCTATTAGCGAATTGGTAGATACAATTATCAAAAGTCAACTGGAGCAAGGGCAATATAATAATGCAAATATTAGCCTTCG
>JAOZPM010000098.1:0-6527 GCA_029932765.1 Bacteroidales bacterium
ATTAGAAAATAACTTCTTTAAACCATTTACTAGATAAGTTTGTTTGTTTGTTTGTCATTTTTATTATTTTTTTGTGATTAGTAGAATATCTACAAAATGAGCTTTTATAAATACGAACATCAAAGGTAGGTAAAATAATAGGTTGTATTTTTTTTAATTGAATATTGAATTAAAATTAGTTTGAAGGTTTATCCAAAATTGTCAACGGTGTTCAATTGGGCTGGGTTTCCTTTAGGAATGAGGCTATGCAGGGGGGGAGTTTGGAGGTTTGGAGGTTTAGAAGTTAGAATATCGTAGTACGAAACCTTGAAACCTCAAAACCTGAAACTTCATAACCTGAAACCTCATAACCTAAAACTTCTAAACCTAAAACTTCTAAACCTGAAACTTCATAACCTGAAACCTCAAAACCTCAAAACTTGAAACTAAATAAACCTATTTCTTTTCCTCCACATCCTCAGGATTTACATATTCATCTTTATTCTTTCCGCCAAATACCGATACTTGTACATATCGTTTAGGATTAAGCTTTATATCTTCAAGTAGTAAGTGTAGTTCTCTTGTGGCAGCTTCTAATTCAATATATAGAGTGTCGTTATTAACTAATTTCCCCATTGAGCCTTCGCCATTATTAATCTTATCAGCTATTTCGCTAAAATTAACCATTGCATGATCTACCTTATCGAAAGTAGATTTTATATCTAATTTGACAAGCGAATCGCTTAAATTAGAGAAATTATTAATAACATTATTTATCTTTTTATTATTAGAATTCAGATTTGATGAAATACTCTCAAGATTTGATAGAGTATTAGCAATATGATTTGTTTCTCCAGAAATTAAATTATCAAGATTCTTAGTAGAATTCTCCAAATTGATAATAGTGGTTTTTATTCTACGGAATGTTTCGGCAAGGCCATCAACAGTTTCTTCGTTGAAAACCATTTTAAAAGAAACCATTATAGCTTCAATGGAAGCCATCATATCTTCAGCTTTAGCTTTTAGAGGCGCTACTTGCATCGATACTTCTTCCTGTATAGTTGTAGCCATTGCTGTCTTTAGAGTATCGCCAGATTTTGCATTTGTTTTGGATGGCATTAATTGCAAATCAATTTTATTAACTCCCAAAAAATCGCTTCTAATTATTGCAATAGTATTTGAAGGTATAGCAATATCATTAGTAAGTTTTATGCGAACTAAAACGCGAGCATTGCTATCATTTTCTATAAAATTTATTTTAGAAACTTTACCTATTTTAAGCCCATTAACGCTTACAGGATTTGACACATTAAGTCCAGCAACTCTATCGTATATAAGCACGAGTTCCCTTTCCTTCGTAAAAATGTCGTTTCCCTTTAAGAATGAAAAACCCCAATATGCAGCAAAAAGTGTAATTGTTGCAACTATTCCTATAATAAATTCTTTTCTTATCTTCATATGTTTTGCAAATTTAAGGATATTATAAAGACGGAATATCGATATTATTTATTTAGTTCGTTAATTTTAGTTTCACACTCCTTGCGCGAAACTCTCTTATCATTTATAAACGATACGATAAAAGCATCGCTATACGATTTTGTAATATTTTTCAAAGCTTTCTTAGCTTTACTGAAACTGCTAAATTTACCACTTACATATTTGTAGGAACCATTTTGTGAGTAATGCCATACGTTTTCTATGTTTTTAAAATCACTTGCTTTCTTAATGCTTGTAGAAGTAGTAAATTGAACGCCAAAATATGCAGATTCATTTTTTTTATTATCCACTTTGGTAGTATCAGCAACGTTATTGGTATTCTCTTCAATAATTGTATTGCTAATTTCCTTACCTTTTTCCATAGAGTTTTTATAATCTCTAAATGCTCTATATATAGCTGAGGCTAAGTAGTCTTGACCTTGTTCTGATAAAAGGAACTTTTCTTCTTCAGCATTCGAAATGAATCCTAACTCCACAAGAATACTTGGCATTGTACTATAAACAAGCACTAAAAATCCAGCTTCTTTAACGCCTCTGTCTACTCTATGCATTCGGTCTCTAAATTGATTTTGAACACTCTGGGCAAGTAGCATGCTTTGACCTCTATAAGAATTCTGAAGCATTTCAAACATAATATATGACTCTGTAGAATTTGGGTCAAAATTATTATAATTTTTGCTGTAGTCAGCTTCCAAAAGTATGGCAGCGTTCTCTTTTTTGGCAACGGCTAAGTTTTTTTCACTTCTAGAGGTTCCAATAATCCAAGTTTCTGTTCCTTTTGCTTTAGTGCTTGATGATGCATTACAGTGTATAGAAATAAGTACATCGGCTTTTGACTTATTAGCAATATCTGCTCTTTTATGCAATTCTACAAAAACATCCTTATCTCTTGTGTATATAATATCTACTCCTTTTATATTATCATTAATAAGTTTGCCAACTTTAAGGGCTACAGATAGTGCAATAGTTTTCTCTTTAGAATGTTTACCTACAGCGCCGGAGTCTTTGCCGCCGTGTCCTGCATCAATAACTACTTTGTCAATATTGTATGCGTCTTGAGCAATAGAGCTATATGCACTATTAAGTAAAAGTGTTAGAATTAATAATGTATATTTATAAATATGCATATTGATTTATTATTGTAAAATAAAAATTATTATAAAACGTTATTGCAATCAATAAAACTATTGTGAAAAAAATATTATCTTTATGTTTAATATTATTGAAATTCACTTGTAAAGTTTTTATAATTTTGATTTTTATATATGTTGGTGTATTTTATCTAACAAATATAAAATTAAGAGTTTAAAACTATTAAAGAATATCTGTAAATTGTTAACGAAATTATCAACAAATATATTGTTTAAATTATTGATATTTATGTTAATAACATTATTTGTGAATAATAATGTTGTGGCGCAAAATCAAAAAATGGATTCATTAGTGAATAAAGCTGATAGTCTCTTTAATAGCGATGCTGTGCAACAAAAAATAGAAAAAAAGAAATCTAGCATGGATCTCAAATCCAAAGCAATTTATCTGGCAGACGATAGTTTGATAATGGATAGAGAAAATGAGATGTTATATTTATACCATAATGCAGTAGTAAACTATGATGGTATTATTCTGAAAGCAGAATATATAGAGCTTGATTTTAAGAAAAATACTGTTTATGCTATAGGAGTGCCTGATTCTACAGGCGAGATTATAGGAGCTCCTGTATTTAAAGATGCTGGCGAAGAATATCAAGCTGGAATAATAGAGTATAATTTTGATAGCAAAAAAGGGCTTATAAGTGATGTTACCAAAAATCAAGGTGATGTTTTTATTTGGATGAAAAAAGGTAAGAAGTTGCCTAGTGATATAATATATGTAGAAACGGGTCACTTTACAACCTGTAGTGCAAAACATCCTCATTATCGAATAAAATTTAAGAAAGGTAAAGTAATTCCGGACGATAAGATTGTTACTGGACCTATATATATTGAGGTGGAGGATGTGCCTTTACCTTTTGTTATGCCTTTTGGTTTTATCCCAAATACTTCTAGTCGTTCCAATGGAATACTTGTCCCCTCATATGGATATTCAGAAAATAGGGGTTATAACCTAACCAATGGTGGTTATTATTGGGGTCTTGGCGACCATGCCGATCTTCAGTTAAGAGGAGATATATATACACGAGGTAGTTGGGCAATTAAAGCTCTTACTAGATATAATTTCAGATATAGAGGTAATGGTTCTGTAGCTCTTAATTATGCTTATAATAAGTATGGAGAAACCGATACTAAGAACTATAACGAAGATCAAACGTTCCAATTTAAATGGAGTCATAGGCAAGATCCAAAAGCGAACCCATATTCTTCGTTTACTGCAAATGTAAATTTTGCAAGTAAGAACTATAATAAATTAAATCCAGCAACTTCTCAGGATTATCTTACAAATACTATTATGTCAAGTATTTCTTATAGTGCTAGATTTGGTAATGGTTATAACTTTACGGGAAGTTTTAACCATTCTCAGAACTCCAAATCAGGAGATATTGATATGACTCTACCACAAATATCGTTTAGTACACCAAGATTTTATCCTTTTCAAAGAAAAAATGGAATGGGTACTAAAAGATGGTATGAGAAAATATCTATGTCGTATAAATTAGATGCTAGAAATAATTTGGAGACTAATGACAGTGTTTTTATGCAAACAAAATGGGAAGATTTTGATAATGGAGTAAAACATGTTGTTCCAATTAGTAGCACTGTAAATATGGGTTCATTTAACTGGACAAATAGTGTGAATCTTACCGAACGTTGGTATTTACAATCTGTAAATAAATATTATGAAAATGATACAACTATTGTTGAAGGGGAAATAGTTCCTCCGCACCTAGTAACGGATAGAAGTCAAGGGTTTAATGCAGTGCATGAGTTTGATTATAATTCATCAATAACCACACGTATTTATGGAATGTATATGGCAAAGAATAGCCCATTAGCTCTGCGCCATGTTATTACTCCAACACTTAGTTTCAATTATCATCCCGATTTTGGCGTTGAACCTTTTAATTATTATCAAGAATATACTAATGACAAAGGTGAAGTAATACGATATAGTATGTATGATGGAATGATGTATGGCTCTCCTAACGATGGTAAATCGGGTAGTGTAGGGCTGTATTTTGATAATACATTTGAGCTTAAAATACCTTTTGGTAAGGATACTATAAATGGTGGTACTAAGAAGATAAAAATTCTTGATAACTTAAGATTTGGTACAAGATATAATCTTGCTGCTGAAGAGTTTGCTCTTGCTCCTTTGGAGGTGTCTGCTCGTACTACCATATTTAAAGGTTTGAGTGTTAGATATGCTGGTTATTGGGATTTTTATGCAGTTGATACCGCTGGTGTTAGAGTAAATGAGTTTATCTGGAATGTAACTCCTAATACATATCTTAGAAAGAAGAAAAGTACTTTTAATTTAAGTTTCAACTATAATCTTAATTCAGGAACTTTTAAAAAGAAAAGAGATAAAAAGAAGAAAGATTATGAGTCTAATGTAGGTACAGAAGCTGAACTGGAAGAAATAAATAGTCATAAATTTGATTATGTAGATTTTAATAATAACTGGTCGGCAAACTTTAGTTATAGTTTTGCTTATAAAGAAATATATAACCTTAGTTTGCAGCAGTTTGATTATGATTTTGTACAAACCTTAAATTTTAGAGGTAGTATTAATATTACTAAAAAATGGAAAATAGGTGGTTCTACAGGTTACGATTTTAAATCGGGTGAGCTTACCTATACATCGGTAGATATATATAGAGATTTGCATTGCTGGGAGCTTATGTTTAATTGGATTCCAATGGGTTTCAATAGAAGCTATAATATTACACTACGAATTAAATCTCCATTATTACAAGATCTTAAACTTAATAGAAAAAGAAACTGGAGGGATTATTAATGTTTGATATAATAAAGAAAACCTTGCTTATTATTGTTGTTTTGACCTTGGGCGCCTGCTCAAATTCTAATGCAATTGATATTAAAGAAACATTAATTATTGATTCATCAAATTTTATAATAGAGAAAAAAAATGAGGATACAATTACCGTAAATGCATCAATTATAATTAATTATACAAAGGATGAGTTAATGGGTAGGGTAGTCCCCAAAAATGATACTAACTTCTCTATTATTGAAAAGGAACATACTGCTAAATCTAAAATATATTTGCGCAAGGAAGCTTATTCTGCTTTTTGTAGAATGTATGATGCCGCAAAGAAAGATGGTTTCAAGCTAAATATAATCTCAGCTTTTAGAAGTAATTACCATCAGCAGTTAATTTGGGAATCTAAATGGACAGGTAAGCGAAAAGTAAATGGACAAAACCTTAGCCAGCAAGTAAAGGATGAAGTAGAGCGAGCAAAGATTATTCTCCAATACTCATCAATGCCAGGAAGCTCTCGCCATCATTGGGGAACGGATGTGGATATCTATAGTCTGGAAAATTCTACCTTTGAAAGTGGTTATGGATTAAAAATATATAGTTGGTTGCAGAAACATGCCGCAGAATATGGATTTTACCAGGTTTATACCGCAGGTAGAAGTGTTGGCTATAATGAGGAGAAATGGCATTGGTCTTATCTCCCAATTGCAAAGCCAATGCTTGATGCATACAAAAACAATATTTCAACTGATGATTTTAAAGGCTTTAAAGGCTCAAAAACTGCAAAAGAAATTGGCATTATTGATAATTATGTGCTTGGAATAAATGTGGAATGCTTGAATAAATTAGAATTAGGAATTGATAATTAGCCTGCCTTACGGAAGTCAGGGAATTCGTCAGACTGAGTGATTAATTTTGCAAATATAGAAACTCTAAATATTCATGAAAAATTAAGCAAAATTAATTGTACCGAAGGCTGTATAGAAGGCTGAGAATTAACCATTTACCATTAATAATTAATCATTAATAATTAACCATTAACCATTAATAATTAACCATTAATAATTACTCCTGTATATAAATTCTTTTTACTCTTTGCGAAATTGAAG
>JAOZPM010000098.1:6627-10929 GCA_029932765.1 Bacteroidales bacterium
ACCATTAATAATTACTCCTGTATATAAATTCTTTTTACTCTTTGCGAAATTGAAGTGAGAATTTCATAAGGAATTGTATTAATACTCTTTGCTAAATCCATGATATTAGGATTATCGCCAAATACACAAACTTCATCGCCTTCTTTTGCATCACTATCTTTCAAATCAATCATACACATATCCATACATACATTTCCGATAATAGGATATAACTTTCCTTTAATCATCATATTACCCACTCCTTTGCTAAATCTACGATCATAACCATCAGCATAACCAATTGGTATTGTTGCAATTCGCATAGTTTTGTCAGCAATAAATGCTCTATTATAACCAACACTATCGCCTTTGTGAATTGTTTTTATTTGTGAGATTATGGTTTTTAATTTGCTAACAGCTTTAAGGTTTTTCTGGCTCTTAGGGTCTACACCAACTCCATATAATGCAATTCCTTGACGTACCATGTCAAACTGTGCATCAGGAAACCTACTTATCGCAGCAGAATTAGCAATATGACGAATAATTTTATAGTTAAACTCATCTGCTATTTGCTTACTAATAGTATTGAAAGTGCTTATTTGCTCATTTGTAAATTCATCGAAATTACTATCGTCAGAAGCGGCTAGGTGTGAGAAAATACTTTTAATAATTATTCTATCGTTATTCTTAAGTATCGAAATCAATTCTATAATATCTTCTTGCTCAAATCCTAAGCGGTGCATTCCTGTATCTAACTTTAGATGAATACCTATAGGCTTATTACTAGGAATAGCTCGTGTGTTAAGTAGCGCTTCTAACTCATTAAGTATTTTAAAACTGTATATTTCTGGCTCAAGATGATTTGTTATTAGGCTGTCAAGAGCTTCAACCTCTGGATTCATAACCATTATTGGAAGCTTGATGCCTGCATTGCGTAAGTCAACACCTTCGTCGGTATAAGCAACAGATAGGTAGTCCGCATTATGAAACTGTAATAAATTTGCCACTTCAAAACTTCCGCTTCCATAACTAAATGCCTTTACCATTGCCATGATTTTTACGCCTGGTTTTAGTATTGAACGATAATAATTAAAATTATCAAGCATTGCAGTTAAATCAACTTCCAACCTTGTTTGGTGATTTTTATTTCCAAGGGATTTATTAATTATTTCAAATTCGAAGTTTCTTGCTCCTTTTATGAGTATAGTTTCTGAATTGAAAGATGAAAAAGGGTAGTATTTAATGAATTCTTGAGTAGAGTTAAAGAAATGCTTATCAGCAATATTGAATAAATCTTTATAAGAACTAATTTCTTTTCCTATGCCAATAAATCTACTTATGTTTTTAGTATCTAATATCTCAGCTACCTTTCGGTATAAATCGTCAGGAGAGTTTCCACTTTGCAATATGTCTGATAAAATAACAGTCTTATTCTTATGCTGCTGTTGCTGCTCCAAAAAATTTAATGCTATGCTAAGTGCATTAATATCAGAGTTATAACTATCATTTATTATGGAGCAATTATTGATTCCTTGTTTCATTTCCATTCTCATGGCAATGCTTTGTAAGGCTTTCATCTTACTTATAATTCGGTCTTCACTAATTTCCAAATACAATAAAGTAACCCATACTTGAATTGCATTTTCAATGGAAGCATCATCGGTAAAAGGAATCTCAGTTTTGTAAATTTTAGATTTCCAAATACATTCTAAGTCTGTACTTCTATTATTATTATTTGTAATTTTTGAAATATAGAAAGTAGCTTCTTTATTAATTCTACTCCAGTCGAGGAGAGTTTTTTCCTTAAAAAAACCAACACTATATATTCTCTCGCTTATAGCAGAATGATCTCTACAGAAAATCAGCACATCTGATTTTACAAAAAGCATTAGTTTTTCATTTACCTTTTGTCGTATATCTACAAATTGTTCTTGATGTGCATCGCCAATATTGCTAAAAATACCAATGCTAGGCTTAATTACCTTTTCCAACTTGAGCATTTCATCAGGTTCAGATATTCCTGCTTCAAAAATTCCTAAATTATCATCATCGGCCAATTGAAAGACTGAAAGAGGAACTCCAATCTGAGAGTTATAGCTTTTGGGGCTTCTGCAAATATTATAATTATCGCGTAGGCATTGATATAGCCACTCTTTTATAATTGTTTTTCCATTGCTACCAGTAATGCCTATTATCGGAAAGTCAATATTGTCTCTATGGTGAGAGCTTAGTTTTTGCAGTGCAGCCAAACTATCTTTTACAAGTATAAAATTTACATTAAGTTCTTTATAATTTATTGGTAATTCGCTAACTATAAAGTTGTTTACGTTTTTCTTTATTAATTCAGGAATATATTTGTGCCCATCATTGCGTTTGCTTTTTAAGGCAAAGAATAGATTATTATGAGAAGAAATAATTTTTCTGCTATCAATTAATAAGTCATTAATAGTGCTTTTCTCTTTATTATTAATAAAAAGCTCACCATTAATAATGCTTGATATCTCATTAATACTATAATTTCTATTTTGCATATTATTGCTTTAATATATCCTACTAATTTCCATACAAAAGTAAGAGAAAATATCTATAAATACTATCTGTGGTTTTTATTTGTTAGGCCAGACGCAAATTAATTGATACCAAATCGCTAGATGTTTTTTATTGTCGTAATATACAGCAGTATATGTAAATTTAAAACGCTGATTATTTTTGGAATTATTGGTTCTATTGATTTTGTTGTGGGTGTTTTATTTCAGCTTTGCTGAAACAATCATAACAATCATAATAATCAGCGTCTAAAATAATTATCTAGTAAAGCGAGTAATGAAATATCTTAGACGCAGATTTACACGTGCTTCGCACAGTAAATACGTAGATTATTATGATGGGCTTTAGCCTACCTGCCATCCCATACGGGAGGAAATTCGACAGGCAGGCTTTGCTGAAACAGATTAAAATATGATATATTAGTAATTATTCTATTCAAATATAAATTCAATATTTAATAAACTCACACAAAACTCGGTAGAGCCGAATTATTTTTTTAGTTTTAGCAATAGCCATGTAATTAAATATGCTATAGCTCCCATCATAAAAGCAAGAATAAATGCTCCCATTACATATTGAAGAAAGTCAGCGCCTAAATCATTTAAGAAATCCTCAAGAGTAACATCCGATATGTTTTTAAGATTTTGAATAAGTGGCCCGCCATCTTCTTTACCTAGTATTGTTCCACCAATCCAATAACTACCAAGTAGAATAAAAGGAATAAGTGGAGGAATACTAATGTTTGAAGCAATTATTACGAGTGTTTTATTTAATTTCATTAGCTGAGCCAGAGCAAAAGCAATCATCATTTGAAATCCCCAAGCAGGAACAATACCCATAAAAATACCAAAACCAATAGTAAAGCTTAGCTTTTTTGGTGAAGCGAGTTCTAGTTTTATTTGTTCTTTAAAATCTGTTCGTAGTTTTTTTATGCTGAAATTCATATGTTATTATTTATGGTTAATTATTAAACTACTAGATTTTCTATGAATTTTACAGTTTTTTATATAATAAATTGTTTTAAAATGTAATCAGTTATCAGTGGTTTTGTAAAAAGTATCATTTACATTTACGTAGATTACAAATTACCGATTACTGAACACCGATTACTAACTGTTTTAGAATTTTATAATGTTAACAAAAGCTTAAATATAATCCAATTTGAATTATATAGAGCGTATCAATAATTCTGCAGAAGCAGGATTTGTTGCCAAAGGAACATTATGCACATCGCATAATCTCATAAGCATAGCCACATCAGGCTCATGAGGGTGTTTGCCAAGAGGATCCCTAAAAAAGAAAACCATCTTTGTAATACCTTGTACTACTCGTGCTGCTATTTCCGCATCTCCACCAATTGGTCCCGAATTAAATCTAGTGGTTGTTAGCCCTGCTTTTTCTACATGTGTGCCAGTAGTTCCTGTAGAAACAAGTTCTATATTTTTGTTTTTTAATATATCAAGATGCGCCATTAAAAATGATACCATCTCTGCTTTTTTGCCATCGTGGGCTATTATTGCTATTTCCATAATTTCTATTTATTATTTATCAAGCAAAAGTACTTATAAAAGTAGTTTGTTATTTTGATAGCTTATGAAATAACAATTTCTTAATACAATAGAAATGTTAGAAGTCAGTATTGTCATCAGCTCACAGTGCCATTGAGCGAGGAGTCATACCAATTTGATATCAAAATACGTTATAAATAAAATATCAATTTCTATTTGTGATTATGATAATTATTAACTATATTTGCAGCACTAAACCACAAAGCTC
>JAOZPM010000099.1:0-10886 GCA_029932765.1 Bacteroidales bacterium
AGGACAAGGACAAGGACAAGGACAAGGACAAGGACAAGGACAAGGACAAGGACAAAGAAGAACAAGTAAAAGAGGAAAAACAAAAGATGAATAAAAAGGAAACAGAGCGTTTATTGCGTGCTGTTGCTGAAAAGGAGAAAGAAACAAAAGAAAATCTCGAAAAGAAGAAGGCTCGTATAAAAGTTAGTAAAACAGAAAAAGATTGGTAATACTATTGATTAAGAATCATTATGTCAAAACTATATAAATATATTTTAAGTTTCAGTTTTCTACTACTCATAAGTAGCAATACTCTATTAGCTCAAAAGGTAAAGTTTACTGGAGAAGCACCTGCTAGAGTTGAACTGCAGCAACAGTTTAGAGTAACATATACCTGTAATAAAGATGGCGATTTTGAAGGCCCTGACTTCAATGGATTTCAACTATTGGGAGGTCCTAGCGTAAGTTCTCAAACAAGTATGTCCATAGTAAATGGGCGCACTAGCCGTAGTAGTATGAAATCATATACCTACTATTTAAAAGCCAAAAAAGAAGGTACTATTATTATACAAGCTGCGAGAATAGAGATTGACGATAAAATCTATAAATCCAATGAGCTAAAAGTAGTTGTTGCAAAAGGCAAGGCTGCAAATAATGCTCCTAAAGAAATTACTAATACAGATTTTAAAGCAGAGGGTAAAGTATTTATAAAGTCTATAGTAAGCAATAGAAATGTATATATGGGTGAGCCTATTATTCTTACTCAAAAACTATACTCTAAAGAAAAAGTTGCAAATATTACTGATTTTAAAGAGCCTACACTTACAAGTTTTTATAAAGAGAATATCGATATTGGAGAGTTGACATTAGGTACTGAGGTAATTAATGGTGAGAGTTATAATGTTGTAATACTACGAAAATCAATTCTGTTTCCACAAAAAAGCGGCAAACTCGAGATTGGAAATTTTGATTTAGATATTGTTATTCAGGTAATAAAGCAAAGACGTGCTCGCGATAGAATGGAGCAGATGATGTATGGTAATGTTATCAGATATTATGAAAATAAAGAAATAAAGCTAAAATCACCAAAAGTTAAAATCAATGTTAAGCCACTACCTAGCAATAAACCTTCTAGTTTTACTGGTATAGTTGGTTCTTTTAGCATTAGTGCTTCTGTAGATAAGAATGAGTTGAAAACCAATGACGCTATAAACTTTAAGGTGAAAATTAAAGGAAAAGGAAATATTGGTTTAATGGAAGTTCCTAAAATAGACTTTCCTCCTGATTTTGAGATTTATGACCCAAAGGTTTTTAAAAATATAAAAAGAACAACTGCTGGTGTTAGTGGTTCTAAAAATTACGAATACCTAATTATACCAGGCAATGAGGGTAATTTTGTTATTCCAAGTTTTGGCTTTACATACTTTAATCCTAAAACAGAAAAATACCAAGAGTGTATAACTGATGATATTGATATAAAAGTACTTAGAGGAGAAGGCAATGCCGATATATCAAATTCAGGAAGTGCAGTTAGCCGTGATGAGGTGAAATATGTAGGAAAAGATATTCGCTATATCCAACTATTTATTGGTGAAACCTCTAAGCTTGGCGAACATAAGTTCAACTCATGGTTACATATTTTACTAATGCTTATATCCCCTATTCTTGCAATCCTTCTAATAATATTTATTAAGAAGCAGGATAAAAAGTTAAGCAATAAATCATTGATGCGTCATAAGAAAGCAACTAAGATGGCAAAAAAGCGACTAAAAGTTGCCAAAAAAGCAATGGTAGAAGAAAATAATAGTTTGTTTTACGAAGAAACATCAAAGGCATTATGGGGATATCTTGCTGATAAGTTTAGTATTGATCTTTCCAAATTATCAATGGATATTGTGAAAGAAAAACTTCAGCAGAATAATGTAAATGAGGATTATATTATAGAAATAAATGGATTGATAAATAGATGTGAGTACGCTAGATATGCTCCTAAAAGCGAGATAAAAGGCATTAATGATATTTATGTACGATCTATTGATGTTATTAGTAAAATTGAAAAAACTCTAAAATAGATATTGATGAAAAAATTATTAAGCACTTTACTATTTAGTTTTATTATTTCATTTTCGTTATTTGCCAATGTAGAGAATACTTTTCAGCAGGCAAACGAATTGTACAGTAATGGAGAATATACACAAGCAATAGAACTATATGATTCTTTGATAAATAGTAATGTTTCTTCGGCAAATATCTATTATAATATTGGGAATTCATATTTCAAATTAGATGATATACCTAATGCAATATTGTATTTTGAAAAGGCTAAAAAAATTGAACCAAATAATCTTGATATTATTTATAACATTGAATTAGCAAATACTCGTATTGCTGATAAAATAGAACAGGTTCCTCATTTTTTTCTCAAAACCATTTATTTAACTACCCTAAATAGTTTAACCGAAAAACAATGGACTACAGTGAATATTAGCTTATTCATTATATTTCTGATATTCATAGTATTATTCTATACGCGTAGTACTAACCGTAGGTTGTGGCTATCATTTTCAATAGCATTTATTATACTAACTTTTACAAGTGGAATAATTGGTTTTCAAAGTTATAAGCAAAAAACAACACATAATACTGCTATTATTTTCACTCCTACTATTGATATAAAAAGCGCGCCAGACACCAAGAGCAATACTATATTTATATTGCATCAGGGCACAAAAATAACTTTATTAGAAAAAACAGCCCAATGGCAAAAGGTGCGCATTGCAAGTGGTAGCGAAGGTTGGTTAAAGACTAATAATATTATAGAAATATAGATCATAGTTTTCAACAATAGCAAATATTAATAGTGATAATTATTGAAAAATAAAGATAGATTTTAAGATATGCTTATGTATATTTGTATCCATAATATTTAAACAAACAAAATGAATAAATTAAGTTATAGCCTAGGTGTCAATATTGGCGAAGGCATGAAGCAACAAGGTTTTTCTATTGAAGACTTTGAATCATTTGCCAATGGACTTAGAGATGTATATGAAAAAAACATTAAAATTAAGCCTGAGGAATTGAATCAAATACTAAATGATGAATATGTACGTATTCAAACAGACGTTGTAGATGCTAAGAGAGAAGATGGAGAGAAATTTCTATCAGAGAATGCTAAAAGAGATGAAGTTACAATAACAAATAGTGGTCTTCAATACGAAGTTATAAAAGAAGGTAAGGGAGATGTGCCTACTGCTGACAAAACTGTAACAGTACATTATCATGGTACATTACCTAATGGAAAAGTATTTGACAGCTCAGTAGATAGAGGTCAGCCAGCGAGCTTTCCTGTAACTGGTGTTATTAAAGGATGGGTTGAAGCACTTCAGATAATGAAAACTGGCAGTAAATATCGTTTATTTATTCCATCTGACTTAGCTTATGGAGCACAAGGTGCTGGAGGCGATATAGGACCTCATCAAGCTTTAGTTTTTGATGTAGAATTACTTTCAATAGACAAATAGATATGAATAAATACAATATCACAACTCAGGGACAACAATCCTCAATTATACTGCAAATAGCTAGTATACATAGTTTTGGTATTAATAATATATTTTTATAATTTCAATTGAGCTACTTTTTTAGTAGCTCTTTTTTTGTGAATTTTTTAATAAATAAATAATTATGAATAATAGAAGTCTAATTTCAATTAATGATTATAGCAAAGAAGAGATACTGCAAGTCTTAAAGACTGCTGAAGAATTTGAGGCTAATCCCCGTCAAAAAATTCTAAAGAATCATGTTATTGCAAGTCTATTTTTTGAACCATCAACGCGTACTCGTTTAAGCTTCGAAAGTGCAATTAATCAACTAGGAGGAAGAATAATTGGATTTACTGATGCATCAAGCTCTAGCGTAAAAAAAGGCGAATCGCTACGCGATACTATTGAAACAGTATCGTTATACTCCGACCTTATTGTAATGCGTCATCCTTTGGAAGGAAGTGCACGTTTTGCTAGCGAAATAAATGATACACCAGTAATAAATGCTGGCGATGGCGCTAATCAACACCCTACTCAGTGTTTGTTGGATTTGTATTCAATAAAACAAACTCAAAATAGACTTGATAATTTAGATATTGCTTTGGTTGGTGACCTAAAATATGGTCGCACGGTGCACTCATTAGTAATTGCAATGAGTATGTTTAAGAATATTCGTTTTCACCTTGTATCTCCAATAGAGCTAAAGTTACCACGCTCTATCAAAGATTTTATTGTTGCAAATGGCCATTCATATAAACAATATACCGATATTTCGGCAGTAATTAATAATATCGACATTCTATATATGACTCGTATTCAGCAAGAGCGCTTTGCTGACCAGCTGGAATACGAAAGAGTAAAGAACTCTTACGTTCTTGAGAACTCTATGCTCGATAATTCTCGTGATAATTTAAGAATACTTCACCCAATGCCTCGTGTTAACGAAATTGATGAAAATGTGGATTCTAATAAGAAGGCACACTATTTTCAACAAGCACAGAATGGTGTCTTTGTTCGTCAAGCATTATTAGCTACAATTTTAGGTTTACGATAAACCATTGTATTCATTTATTTTAGAAAGTATTTTATTATGGAAAATAAAAAAACAGAACTTAAAGTATCAGCTCTTGAAAATGGAACTGTAATCGATCATATCCCTGCAGGACACGTACTGCAAGTAATGCGTATTCTTAATCTTGAAAATTTTGAAGATCAAATTTATTTTGGAGCAAATCTTGATTCAAAAAAATATGGTAAAAAAGGAATTATAAAAGTTACTAATCGTTTCTTTAAAGATGTGGAAATTAACAAGATTAGCTTGGTGGCTCCTACTGCTACTCTAATTGAAATTAGAGATTTTGATGTTACAAAAAAATCTGGCGTTAATATTCCTGACACTGTAGAGGGCTTTGCTAAATGTATAAACCCAAAATGTATTACTAATCATCAGCAAATAACTACTAAGTTTTATGTTACTGATAAAGTTAACTTAAAAATGAAATGTCATTATTGTGAGAAAATCACTAAAAAAGATGATGTAGAGTTTTTATAAAAACATCTAATTATTATAAAGGTCAGTAATTTAGTTTACTGACCTTTTTTGTTTGCAATAATTTAGATAAAACAACTGAACTATTTTAATAACTGTTAAATAAGTATTTATAAGCAGTAATCTCTTTAATAATAAATATTAAAATAGTATATTTGCATTGAACAAACTCAGTAAAACAATGAAAGTACCCTATAAATTAGAAGAACTCGACAATTTATATCTTTATAAGCTATTATTAGATACTGCAACTGAAACTCCAAACAATAAAGCTTTAGCATTTGTTGGCGAAGAATTTATTACTTATAAAGAGTTTCTTAATAAAGTTAATAAGCTTTCATACCATTTGCAAAAGAGTGGCATTAAGCCTAAAGATAAAGTAGCCATTTGGAGTGAAAATAGTCCTAATTGGTTAATATCATACTTTGCAATTGTAAGCTTTGGAGCAGTAGCTGTCCCTATTCTACCTGATTTTTCGGCTACCGAAGTAGAGAATATACTACACCACTCTGAAACAAAGGTATTGTTTGTTTCTCCAACACTTTATCGCAAGCTATATCTTGATGGTACTATAATTGGTAAAACAATTATTTTATTATCAGATTTTACTATCCATATTCATAAAAAAGATGAAGTTATAAAGGAAGCTGATTTTAAGAAATTTTGCGAAGATAATAAGGATGAAATTGAAGGTTTAAAACTACCAGAAGTAAAATCAACAGACTTAGCTTCAATAATATATACTAGCGGCACTACAGGCACATCAAAAGGCGTAATGCTTACACATGCAAACTTAATAGCAAATTCAATTCAGTCGTATAATATTTTTCCTACTGACGAAAATGATAGATCTTTATCATTATTACCAATGTCGCATACTCTGGAATTTACCTTAGGAAATATAATGCCTGTAATGTGTGGCTTTTCAATTAGTTACATAGATAAGCCACCAACAGCTTCTGTATTATTACCAGCCTTAAAGAAGGTTAAGCCTACAATAATGCTTACTGTGCCTTTAATTATTGAAAAAATATATAAATCAAAAATACGCCCTGAATTAACTGCTTCTCCCATAAAGAAGTTCTTATACGAAAATGTTCCTTTTATGCGAAAACTAATGCATAAAATAGCTGGAAAGAAACTTTATGGCACTTTTGGAGGTTCATTACGCTTTTTTGGAATTGGTGGTGCAAAACTTGACGAAACAGTTGAGCGATTTTTATTTGAGGCTGATTTCCCTTATGCTATTGGTTATGGATTAACCGAAACTTCTCCCCTTATTGCTGGCACATTGCCTCATAAGTGTAGAGTTGGATCTTGTGGGCCGGCAATTTATGGCGTGGAGCTTAAGCTTAGAAACATTGACCCTATAACTAAGGAAGGTGAAATTATAGCTTATGGACCTAATGTGATGCAAGGTTATTATAATGACGAAGAGAAAACTGCTGAAGTATTTACCGAAGATGGTGGTTTTATTACTGGTGACACTGGTATTTTCGATAAAGATAATTTCCTATTTATTAAGGGTCGAATAAAAAATATGATACTTGGCCCTAGTGGCGAAAATATTTTTCCTGAAGAAATAGAAGCTGCTATAAATAAAAGTGAATGGGTTTTAGAATCACTAGTATATGAGCTTAAAGGCAAGGTAGTTGCTCGTGTGGAGTTAAATTATGAGGAGCTAAACAAACATCTCAAGGCGATGAAGGACAAAGCTTCGGAAATGGAAAAAGAGATTAATGAACTACTTAGCAATATTAGAAAAAATGTAAATATTGAAGTAAGTAAATTCTCTCGTTTGACAAATATATTTGAGCAAAAAGAACCATTTGTAAAAACACCAACTAAGAAAATTAAACGATTTCTTTATAAAGATAAAGAATCTCATGAGAATCCTATTGAAAATAACGAAACTAATTCATAAACTTAAAATAGATCTACAATCAAAGTATTGATATAATACTTTGATTGTAGATAATAAATAAAATCACATTGAATACTAAACTACAACACCAAATTGCTCTTACACTAATTCCTAAAGTTGGTGATATACAAGCAAAAAAACTTATCGCATATTGTGGTGGTGTAGAGGCTATTTTTAAAGAAAGCTTCAGTAATCTTCAAAAGATTCCTCAAATTGGAAATTCTATAATCAAATCCATAAAATCTGCCGATGTAATGAAACGAGCAGAAGAGGAAATGTTATTTATTGAAAAGCATGAAATAAAACCGCTCTTCTTTTTGGATGAAGATTATCCTCAAAGGCTAAAACATTGTGATGATGGACCCATATTACTTTATTATAAAGGCAATGTAGATTTAAATACAGCACAAATACTTTCAATAGTAGGTACTCGCCAAGCAAGCGATCATGGGCAAGAGATTTGTTCGGAAATAATCTCTCAATTTGCAGGGAGCAACACACTAATTGTTAGTGGCTTGGCATACGGTATTGATAGCTGTAGTCATAAAAATGCTTTATCAAATGGGCTAAATACCATTGGTGTATTAGGACATGGATTAGATAGGATTTACCCTGCTGAGAATCGCAAATATGCCGAAAAAATGGTAAATCAAGGAGGCCTACTAACAGAGTTTACCAAAGGAACTATCCCAGACCGTCAAAATTTCCCCATGCGCAATAGAATTGTTGCCGGAATATCAGATGCTACTCTTGTAGTAGAATCAAAGGCACGCGGGGGTTCACTTATTACGGCATTTCTGGCAATAGATTATAATAGAGATGTATTTGCAATTCCAGGCAGGCCACATGACGAAAATTCGGCGGGATGTAATATGCTGATTAAGAAGAACGTTGCTCACCTTATTAATAATGCCAAGGACATAAAGGAACTAATGAATTGGGAATCCAATAATGAAGAAAATAAGGCTCCTCAAAAGCAATTATTTGTTGAGTTATCGGAACTAGAAGAGAAAGTTATTGAAAAAATGAGTTCCGAAACTATTTCAGTGGATCAACTTAGTATAATTACTGACCTACCAATGTCCAAAACAACTTCTATTCTGCTAAGCCTCGAATTTAAAGGTGTTGTAAAGTCTTTCCCTGGCAAACAGTATAAATTAATTTAGTAATTATACATAATTAGAATTACAAGCCCTTTATTAAATGAACGATTTATCAAATACTATTATTTCTGAGTTTAAGAGAGCTTCGAACAAAGTATTAGCACCACAGATGGCAGCTTATATGAAGAATAATTTTGATTTCTTTGGAATAAAATCTCCCCTTAGAAATAATATACAAAAGCCATTTATGATTAAGAAATACCTTATTCATAAATTGGAAATGATAAATGAAGTAAAAATATTATGGAATGAACCACAACGAGAACTTCAATATTTTGCTCAAGAATATGCTTATAAATATATAAACTCTGTAGACGAATCTGATATCTATTTTTATGAATGGTTGATTATTAATAAATCGTGGTGGGATACTGTTGATTTTATTGCTCCAAAATTAGTTGGCAATTACTTTATGAAATACCCTCAAAATAAAGAACTTATAATCAATAAGTGGATAAATAGCAATAATATTTGGTTACAAAGAAGTGCTATTCTATTTCAACTGAAGTATAAATCAGAAACAGATACAGAATTTTTAGCATATATAATAAGCTCATTAAACGGTAGTAATGAATTCTTTATAAACAAGGCTATAGGGTGGGTTCTTCGTGAATATGGCAAAACGAATCCCCAATGGGTTGAGAATTTCTGTTCAAAGACAGAGCTCTCAAAACTAAGCCAAAAAGAAGCTCTAAGAATAATAGTCAAAGACAAAAATATTGAAGTTTAAGATTATAATCAAAACTTAATTTTCAAACTATTATCAAATACAATATTTCAACAAAATAGATTAAAGTTGTTGTTATTTTTAGCATTTTTGCTACACAAAACTTAAAACCCTAATCATGGCAGGAAAAACATTTGTAGAAAAAATATTTAAGGCAAAAACAGGAAGTATTGTATTTGCAAAACCAGATATAGTATTAACACACGATAATACAGCAAGTATAAAAAATACCTTTGCCAAAATGGGCGGTGAAAAAGTAGCAAATCCAGAGCAATTATTAATTGTATTGGATCATAATGCACCTCCTACTACTGCTAAGCTAGCAACACAATATCAAGATATAAGAAATATTGTAAAAGAACAAGGCGTAGATAAGTTTTATGATGCAGGAAAAGGAATCTGCCATCAAATAATGTCGTATCATGCTCAGCCATCAATGCTTATAGTTGGTAGCGATAGTCATACATGTACTGCAGGAGCATTTAATGCAATGGCAGCAGGGATTGATCGTACCGAGGCTGCAGGAATATGGAAACGAGGCGAAACATGGTTTAGAGTTCCCGAAACAATAAAAATCAACTTATCTGGCGAACTACCTAATGGCGTATTTGCCAAGGATATTTCGCTTTGGATAATTGGAATGATTGGTAGCGATGGCGCTAATTATAATTCCATAGAATTTCATGGAGATGGTGTTGCCAATTTAGGAATTTCGGAAAGAATGACTTTGGCAAATTTGGCATCAGAAATGGGTGCTAAGAATGCCGTTTTTCCTCCAGACAAAGTTTTGGCAGCATTTTATGATAAAGAAGAAATAACTGATGGCACCTGGGCCGATGATGATGCTGAATATATTAAAACAATAGATATTAATCTTAGTGAGCTATTTCCTGTGGTGGCAGCACCACACCATGTTGATAATGTGAAAGCACTATCGGAGGTTGAGGGAACACCGCTTCATGAAGGACTTATTGGAACTTGCACCAATGGAAGATTAGAAGATTTGCGTGAAGCTGCTGCGGCCTTAAATGGCAAAAAAGTTGCAGAAGGATTTCAGCTTTTGGTAACTCCTGCATCTCGAATAATATACCAACAAGCAATTAAGGAAGGTTTAATCGATATTTTTCTTGATGCTGATGCCAATGTTCTTTCGCCATCATGCGGACCATGCCTAGGAACAGGGCAAGGAATACCAGGCGATGGTTATAATGTGATTTCTACTGCAAATCGTAATTTTAAAGGCAGAATGGGAAACCCTAATTCAAATGTTTACCTCGCCTCTCCTACTACAGTTGCACTATCGGCAATTGCTGGTAAAATTGTAGATCCAAGGGGTAAATCGCATAACGATAAATACCCTTTTGTAAAAGAACAAAGCTGCACTACAGAAATAGCTGAAGGCGATAATAGAAGAGCAAACGGAATTTGGAATTATACCGACGTTGATAATCTAAATACCGACCAAATGTTTGCTGGCAATCTTACTTATAAAGTACTAAGCTCCGATGCCGAATCAATAATGCCATACTTATTTGAAGGTTTTGATAAGAACTTTACTAAAAATGTAAAATCTGGCGATATTATTGTTGCTGGCGATAACTTTGGCTGTGGTAGCTCCCGTGAGCATCCTGCGGTTGGACTAGCATTTGCAGGCGTAAAGGCTGTTATTGTGAAATCTATAAATAGAATCTTCTTCCGTTCGTCAGTAAACCAAGGACTGCCAATTATAGTACTTCCTAAGGTTGTTGATGCCTATAAAGTAGGCGATAAATTGGATATTGACTTTGATAAAGGTGAAGTTATAGTTGGAAACGATAGAATTGCTTTTGAACCTCTTCCTGATAAACTTATGAAGATATTTGAAGCCAAAGGGTTGGTGAATTTTATTAAAAATAATAGCTAATTGTTAATGTTTAATTGTTAATTGTAAATGTTTAATTGTTAATGTTTAATGCGTCAGATGTCAGGGCGCGACTTGGAGTCGCACTCTGACTCGCTA
>JAOZPM010000222.1:0-2816 GCA_029932765.1 Bacteroidales bacterium
GCCTTTTCCAAAAGAATTGGCGACATATTCCATGTTTCTTTTTCGCTATCAATAAATATTGGCTTTGCTCCAAGATAGGTTATAGGGTTAGCGGAAGCCGAGAAAGTTAGACTTGATGTAAGTACTTCATCATCAAGCTTAACTCCCAACATAATAAGTGCTAGATGAATAGCTGCAGTACCTGTTGTTATGGCAGCAGCAGCTTTTACATTAGTGAATTTCACCAAATCATCTTCAAAGCCATTTACATTAGCTCCAATTGGAGCAACCCAGTTGGTGTCAAATGCTTCTTGAATGTATTTCATTTCGTTGCCTCCCATATGTGGAGACGCTAGCCAAATTTTCTTTTTATTCATTTGTTGGTATTGCTGTTTGTAATTAATTGCAAATATATTAAATTTTCAAAGGTGAAGGGAGAAATATTCAAGGGTGAAGGGTGAAGTATTCAAGGGTGAAGGGAGAAGTATTCAAAAGTGAAAGGTGAAGGGTGAAGTATTCAAGAGTGAAGGGAGAAAGGTGAAGTACTATAAGCCCTTCTCCCTTCTCCCTTCTCCCTTCTCCCTTCTCTTTCCTTACATAACATCCTCATCTTCAAAAGGCTTTTTAAGCGCTGTCATCAGAATAAACTTCATATCCATCCAGAAGGTCCAGTTTTTCATATAAAGTAGATTTATTCGCACCTTATCAGGGAAAATAACTTCATCATTATATTTTTGAGGATCCTCTTGCTTAGCTAGTAAATCCTCTTCATCATAGTATTTTAGTGATGCCGGACCTGTTAGCCCTGGTTTTAATTTCAATATTTCTCTATCTTCTTCTGTTAAAGAGTCTGCATAGCCTGGCACATCAGGACGGGGGCCTACAAAACTCATATCGCCACGCATTATATTAAAAAGTTCAGGAAGCTCATCAATCTTCGAACGGCGAAGAAATTTTCCCAATTTAGATATCCTATTGGTTTCGGCAGCCGCTACAGTAGTATTAGATTTTACATTCTTCATTGAGCGAAATTTATATAACCTAAATAATTTACCATTTTGCCCAACACGCAACTGACTGAATAGTATTGGTCGTCCATTGCTAATAAGTATAGCCAAAGAAACGAAAATCCATACTGGTGAGAATACAAAAAATACAATAGTTGAAACTATATAATCTACATTTTCTTTTAGAAATTTACTTGTTGGTTTTTCAATATTTATATCTATTATTAAGTCCGATATCTCTTGATAACGAATTAAAAATGATAGCGAGAAAATAATAAGAAATATGGGCCCACTAAAGATTGTACTTATACTAAATATAGTAAACACAAGAATTACAAATAAAATTATTGAGAAGGAAGGGTATGTTTTAAGATATGATATTGCGTAATAAATTGATATAATAAAAAATAATAAAGTAAATAATGCCCCAAGAATACCTGAATATAATAATGCCGAAATTATTGGATTATTTGGATAAGCTAATAATTTTTTACTGCCTCTATATCGCTCTCCAAAGGCTTCATAATAATCAAATCCTCCACCAAATATTTTATTAACTATTGGCTGTTTGTCATAATACCTCAATGCAAAATCTAAACGTTCAATACTAAATGCATCGGTATTGAATTGCTTAATATTATGATTATAGGCACGAACATGCTTAAATATATAGCTTTCTTTTGGTGCAATAGATGTACTCGAAATAGAATATAATCCAAATACAATTACCGATATTATAAGTAGTCCTTTGGAGTTCTTTGCCAAATTATGGAATTTACTTTTATGTATTATTGAGGATATCTGAAATACAATTAGTGCAGTAAATAATAGTACTAATACAAATATAGATTCATAAGAAAATGATAGTAAAACATTTAATATCAAAATGGAAATAATAATTTGACTTATTAAACATTCCCAAAATTTAATTTTACTATTTAGTTTTGGGATAAAACTAATTATACCAATTACAGAAAATAAGGCATAGAAATTCTTATTATACTCTATAGATGTTCCAAATGGGGTATCAGCAATTAGTGGAGTATGGTATAGCTCCAAATAAAAATTTAGAAGTCCAAATAATGCTATTAATAAAGATGTAATACCAAAAAATAGCAAAGTACTCTTGAATATATTATAGAATGACTCTTGCTTTTTTCTTCTATGGATAAGTATAAAATAATAGAATAGGAATAATAAGAGAATAATAAGTTCTCCAATATCCTTAATATTATATATATAGAATTTGCCAGTGATTGCAATCCCCACAAAATAAAATAATGATAGAATCAAAAGTGGAGTAAATGCCTTAATAAACTCCATAACAAAATGCTTACTCCAATATATATTCTTATACTGAATAAAGAAAAAGAATGTTAAAAGAATAAATGTAGGAATAAATACATAAGTAACTCCAGGCAGTGTCATACGAATAATCCATAACAGCATTACTGTTATAAATGAAAATTCGGATTTATTAATTATTGTAAGCATATTTGTTTTGTAAAAATACAATATTTTTATTTTAATTATTATCTATAAAATAGGCTATATACTCTGGTATTTTAACTCCAAGATAATATGGCATATTCATTAGTACGTATGGCTTTCCACTTGGCGTTATAGCGTTTTCTATAGTAAACTTACCACCATATATTCTAACCGCATAGTTATGGCTAGCCCTATCAATAAACTGATGCAATGATTTTAAACTACCTGTTGCTCCTGATTTTATTTCTATGGGTATAACTTTTTGTAACAAAACAAAGGCAGGCTTCGGTACATTTTTTGAAAAACGGCTTACGCCTTTTTTCTTCAAAACACTCACCC
>JAOZPM010000223.1:0-2811 GCA_029932765.1 Bacteroidales bacterium
TTTAGTGTTTCCGCATCAATATACTTCTTGTTTATCACTAAGCGAAACATATACTCACTGAACCATTCATCACTCATTATTAAATGACCATTATAACCATTTTGGCCCCAAGAGTTTTCCAACAACCACTTTGATATATTTCCTTCGTCATTAATATCAACAGCAACTAGTGTCATTCCATGGCTTGAACCTGATGCAAATGTGTTTATCCTTTGTGTTTTGTTCATAGTAAACTCTACACCTAGGAGAGAAGCGTAGTCATAGTTAGCCATATCAAGGTAGCCTTTTTTGCCATCAAGTTGTTTGCCAACATCGCAACTAAAATACATTGCTTTATTATCAAGAATAGATGCCTTAGCAAATTCCTTAATTATAGAAATTTCAAGGTTAATATATTTCCAATTCTTACCATCTATTCTATGGCGATCATAATCAATTTCATAAAGTTTATTATACTCACGGCTAGGATCGTTCATAAACATTACATAATCGTTTAGCTCCACTCCAACAAATTCATCATAAAACGACTTAGGTGTGTATTTCTTAAGTTCAGTAATCTTTCCATCCTTATCCTTATATCTCCATTCAAATTCTTGTACTGGCTCACCAAGGCTTAGTGCCAAAATTCGATAAATATCATTTAGCATTTCTTCTTTTTTGGAAGCAATCTTTTTATCATTATCTCCATTAGCAGCCATTTCTCTTATGGTTAACGCATCTTCTCTAAGCTTTAAGCGAATTAAACCTGACATCTTAGAAGTGTTGTTTGCTTGGTAACTTTCAGGCATAACATCATCTGGTACAGCTCCGTATTTTTCAATAAGGTCTACAAGGCCTGTCCATTGACCACCATCACCAGTTGGATTCTTTATTAGCCATTCTACTCTTTTGTCATCAAATGCTTTATCTTTTGTTGCAATAATTCCTTCAAGAAAAAGATTTGCTTTTTCCAATTGATCATAAAAAAATAAATATGATTGCGAGAATTTAAATTCTTTCATTCCTTTATTTTCCATTACGATAGGGCGTAATACATTAAGTCCAGTAAATAACCAACATCTACCAGAGCTCTTTTGGTTAGTAACTCCACTAGATTTTACTCTATTTGAAAAATACGTATCTGTACTACCGTTGGTATATCTGCTCTTTGCTAAATCTTTAAGACTATTATGTCTTATAGCATTCTCTGTCCCTTTTGAGTCAGAGTTTTTATAATTTTGTTGCATCTTAGTAAGCATCTCTGAGCTAATTGCCCCTTTTTGCTCCTGCGCAAATAGCAGTATTGGCAGTAAAAAGATAATTGTTAAAAGTAATTGTTTCATTTTGTAAAGGTTTATTTATTAATTAGGTTTTATATTTGTATTTATTTATTCAACAGGAAAACAAATATTAGTTACCCATTGATTAGTGTCAGCATCATTCATTGGCCCAGTTATATATACTTCGTATGGATCACCACTTACTTGTAAATTATTGAATTTTATGTATTTATCTAGTGTATTCCATGCGTTATACGAGGTTTCGTAAGAACCACTATGAGTTAGCCATATTATACGTCGCTCATTAAAATGATAATAACTTACGCCATCGTTATTAAAATCTAGTTTGCCACCTATTGGAATAAGACAAGCATAAGCTGAATTTGATTCAGGATCATAAGACCTCCATTCTGCAACTAGCGGCCCAGTTTGTTCTTTATTAACCTCTTTTAGTTTGTTCGCTAAAAGATTATAGTTATTCTTAAACTGAGTTTTCAATTCACTTGTTTTTCCAGAACTTACATATGCTATAAAATGCTGCTCTTTTTTTATTTCATCATATATCCTATAACCTAAATAGTCAGGTAAGTCTTTTATCGCTTCACTATGTTTTTTTAATTGTTTTAGCCCAATTGCAAAATTAAAAGCAGCACCTTTTTCTATTATAAGACCAACAAAACGACCAAAAGGATATGATAGACCACTTTTTTCCATACTCCAGTTGACTATTGTTCCAGCAGGTATTTCTGTGAATGTAAACTCTGTAATAGCAGAATTGCCTTGGTTGGTAAATAGTAGGTTAGTAACAATCTTTTTATTTTCAATACTTTCAATAATTGATTGTACTCCACGCCCTTCTTTATCATCAGTCCAAAGCATTTTAGCACCTACACCAGATGAATTTCCTTCGTATTTTGTATGATAAACACTGTCAGTCCATGGGCTCCAAGAGCTCCAATTGCGAAGATTATTTACCTGAGAAAAAACTTTATCTATAGGTGCTTCAATTTCTATAGTTTCATTAATTGTATAACTAGAAGGAAGAGTGGCTGCCCATATTAATATTGCAGCAATTATTCCTATAAGTATAAATGTTAGTATTTTAATGGTTTTCATAGTTTGTTTATTTAGGTTATAGTAGGTTCAAACATTTAATAATTATTTTAGAAGTATTCTCAATTTCTTTATCAGTCATAGGTAAAGGTGGTGAAATACGGAAAGCTGTCTTATTAAATAGGAATAAGTCGGTAACAACTCCATTCTCTAGAAGTAATTCTGCCATTTTGCTTGTTTTATCACCATCACCGAGGTCAATAGCCATAAAGAAACCATCTTTACGAATTTCTTTTACTTGTGGGTGATTTATTAGATTATTGTAAAATAAATCGGCTTTTCTATTGGCATCTTTGTATGTAATAGGATTCTCTACTAAGAATTTAAGATGAGCATATGCTGCAGCAGATGAAACAGGGTGTCCGCCAAATGTTGTAATATGTCCTAAAACAGGATCAAAGGTAAGTGCTTTCATCTTTTCTAATGAAGTTACAAAACC
>JAOZPM010000015.1:0-32346 GCA_029932765.1 Bacteroidales bacterium
TGGAGGTAGTAATTGTCAATAATTTCATCAGGAATAGAATTCATAGACCATTGCAAATAACGAATATTATTTACATGCTGATTTGAGTCTATATCAAAGCGGTTGATATTAAATTCTTCGGAATATATGCCGGTATCGATAGGTTTAATCTTTCTTACAACATTATGATTAAGGCTTTCTTTGCTATCAAACCCCCACTTATTAATAAAATCACTATGAATTTGTACAGGTCTTCTCCTACCAATATCGAAGTATAACCAAAGACCTTTTGCTCTACCAATAATTTCTCCTTTTTCATCGTAAATAATATTCTCCCTAAAACCTCTTACCGTAGAATAGCTGGAAAGCCATGTTCTGATAGTGATTTTTTCTTTATACTTTGGATAGCGCTCCATTTTCATAATACCGGAAACCAATACCCAGCCGATATTTCTTTCCAATAAATCAAATAGGCTGTTATCAATGGAATAGCAATGATCAGCAGCTGTTTCTTCCAATAATGTTAGTATTGTTGTTGGTGAAGCTTCCCTGAATTTATTCATTTCGAAGTACCGAAGTTCAAATTGTTTGTCAAAATAGTTTTCCATGTCAAAAAAGATATTACATAAATATAGGGCAAAGAAAGTGCTATTTTTGTTACTAACCTATGAACTAAGGTTAAGAAATTCGTGCTCGTATTCTACTAAGAGCTTGTGGTGTTACTCCAATATATGAAGCAATATATTTAAGTGGGATTTCTTTCAATAAATTTGGGCGTTCGGTAAAAATATTAAGGTATCGCTGCTCCGCAGAGTTATTTAATAGGGATTGCTCCCTTTTAGATTTTATTAAGAATAGTTTTTCAGCATAAAAACGTCCAATTGCATTTCCAATTTCTGTTTTTTTGTATACATCTTGCAAGTCGTTGTAAGTCAAGCTCCAAACTACAGTTTCGCTGAGTGTTTCTACCTCAAATAATGACGGTTGTCGAGTTAAAAAAGAATCATAAGCACTAACGAATTCATTCTCAAAGCTAAATCCAAAAGTGATTTCCTTTTCTGTGTCATCATTTGGAATAACGAATCGGACAATGCCATTTTCAATAAATGAAATATAATTTTCCACATCCCCTTTTTGAATAATTAACTGCTTCTTTGGAAACTGCCTTTGCTTTAACTTGGACAAAAAATATTGCCAATCCACGTTGCTTACTGTATCTATATTCTCAAGATACTCTCTAATTTGTTGCATGATTCTTGAACATTATTAAAATTTACATTCAGGTTTTATAGGTACTTTTATAATACTCCCCATTGGTTGGACAGAAAATAAGCAAAGTTACTGTGGAAAAAAATAACTTTTTATATTTATTCTAGAAAACAAAAATAACTATTTTTCCTATTTATAAAACAGATTTTTTTTGGCATATTTTCTAATCTTTGATTCATTGAATAAGCTCTGCTGGAGAGCAACCTATTCCATATCCGACGATGCTTTATACGCATGTCATATAATATAGCATGGTGAATTGCAATTATCAAATGTTTTGAATAGTACGAGAGCAACACAAATAAGTATTAGAATAATTGAGCTTTTTGTGGAGATTAGAGAACTTCTAACAGACAATTTAAGCGTAAAATTGGAAATTGAAGAAATAAAAAAGAAATTAACTAATCAAGATAAAAGCATTGAATTAGTATTTAGCTATTTAGACGAACTAATGGAAAAGCAAGAAAATCCACAACCGAGAGATATGATATAAATAAATGAGAATAATATATGTTTAATCAGCAAATAATAAATCACCCCCGATGTAGCGAGTCAGAGTGCGACTCCAAGTCGCGCCCTGACTGAGCTAGGCTTGGGCTCCCAAATGATGTGCGAATATACTAAAGGCTGCTGCGTGATTTTATCGCATATAGTAGAAATATAAAATTTGCAATAACTAGAAGAAGTCCTACTTAAACCTGTACTGAGCACAGCCGAAGTAGAAGGAGGTAGGCATTCTTTAATTATATATATGTGTGATAAATTATTCTCTCCATGAAAAATAGTCGGAGGATTGACTAAATATTAAATATTTAATCCCCCGCTACGCAATTTGCCTCGCTGCCCCCTTTTCAAAGGGTGTCTTTCCTCACGATGCTGTGAGAAAGATATAATTCCTTATCCCAATACCGCGTGTCTATTGCATTGCAAGATGTATATAACAGGTAAATATAAAACGCTTGAACTAATAAGGTTTTCTTAAAAATAGGTTTAGATATTATTTTTTTTAAAACATAAAGAAAAGGCAGGTAAGCTTAAGTGGTTTTTAAAAAATCTTAATTAGAATTATCGTCCACTTCCTTGAACCATTTTCTGGTATTCAGCAGCATTTGCAGCATCTATTTCCATAAGATATGCTTTAGCTTTTTTCTGCTCATTGGGCTGAGCATCTTTAAAAATACCAATAAATTCATCACGCTTTGCATCCATAAGAGTAGTCATGGTATAAAGCCCTATTCGTGCCTTATGCACATTTTGTAGAAGCTTTAGTGAGTTTAATGTTTCAACTCTACCTTGGCTTAGATTTTCAAACATCTGATCCAAGCCTTTTCTGTGATAACGGTATAAGAAATTTCTATAATCTTCGTATCTAGAATTTTGAATATTCTCAAGATACCAATATCTATTTTTCTCACTACCCATTGATGCCCAACCCAGAAACCCTGAGTTTGATGCATTATTTACCGTAGTTTGTGCATTATTAAAATATGGAGTGCCTCCTAATGGAGAAAAAGAATCGAAATCAGTACCAATTATTATATATGCATAAAATGCTAATATTGATGTTAGGTTATTGGTATAAGAGTTTATGTCAAAATTTAAAGGATCGTGTTCTACCCATTTAAAAGAAACCTGCTTATCCAAAATATTAAGCATTGGCGAATCGTACGATGAGTTGAAAACTGGTCGGCGCGATTGGACTTGTATAGTTCCTTTATAATTATCTCGAGATGTACCATCTTTAGAAAATGTTATGGAAATAGTGCATTCAATTCTTTCTTCGGTTTTAAATTGATTATTTGTCCACTGTCTATTATTCATAAACTCGTAAATGGCACTTTGCAAAGTCTGAAATCTTGATTTGTCAGTATCTTCCACCTGCTGATCATTAAGCTGAATTTGGCAGTTTAGCTCCTGGGCATTTATAGAAATGCTAATAATCATAAGACCAATTAATAAAATAAATACCTTTTGCATTAAATCAAAGTTTCAATTTTTTCAACAATATCTTTTGCCACTTCATCCTTAGTTTTTAAGGTAAAACTTTGTGGATGTTTATCTTTATCAATAATAGTTATCTTATTAGTAGAATGCCCAAATCCAGCGCCTTTATCTTGCATGGAATTCATTATTATTAAATCCAGATTTTTCTTTTCTAATTTAATAATAGCATTCTCAATTTCGTTATTAGTTTCTAAAGCAAAGCCAATAAGAAGTTGTTTATCAGTTTTTCTATTTCCCAAAGACAGCAGTATATCTTTCGTTGCCTCTAATTCTATATTAGGAACAGATTCACCTTTCTTAATCTTTTGCTCAGCAATATTTTTTGGAGCAAAATCTGCTACCGCCGCCGACATTATAGCAATATCCATATCCTCAAATATGTTGTTGCAGGCTTGGTACATCTCTTCTGCAGTGGTTATATTCACCACTTTAGTAATATTATCAGCAGGTTTTATAGCTACTGGCCCACTAACTAAATACACCTCAGCACCTTTATTTGCAAGAGCTTCGGCTAAGGAATATCCCATTTTGCCCGAAGAGTGATTACCAATAAAACGTACAGGATCTATAGCTTCGTATGTTGGCCCAGCAGAAATTAACACTTTTTTTCCTGAAAGAACTGATTTCTTGTCAAAATAATCTTTTATTTTTTCAAAAATAACTTCAGGTTCTTCCATTCTTCCCATACCACAAAGGCCACTGGCAAGTTCTCCTTCGGTAGGCTCAATAATTATATGACCTCTTTGTTTGAGTTGCTCAATATTATTGGCGGTGCTAGGATGTTTATACATATCCAAATCCATTGCTGGAGCAAACATAACTTCCGAACGAGCGCTTAAGTATGTTGTTAGCAGGTGATTATCAGCAATGCCAGTAACCATTTTAGCCATAGTATTTGCAGAGAGTGGCGCCATCACAAAAAGGTCGGCCCAGCGGCCAAGCTCCACATGAGAGTCCCATTCTCCAGTATTTTTGTCAAAAGCAATGCTACTTACAGGCTTATTAGATACGGTACTTAATGTAAGGGGAGTTACAAAATCTTTTGCAGCATCCGTCATTACAATCTGTACATTAGCACCTGCTTTGCGAAGTAATCTAACTAAAATAGGAATTTTGTAAGCAGCAATGCTTCCAGAAATTCCTATTAAGATGTTTTTTGCTTTAAGCATAAAAAGAAGTTTTAGAAGTTGTCTTTACTTTCTTCTTTTAGAGGGTTACGGTGATATACATCATCGTGCAACAATTGGTGGATAGCCATTAATGTAGGCTTAGGAAGACGTTCGTAAAAACGTGCAATCTCTATTTGTTCACGGTTTTCGAAAACCTCTTCAAGAGTATCGTTGTTTACCTGAAATTCAGCAACTTTCTCGTTTAGCTCTTCTTTAAGGTCATGACCAATTTGATTCGAACGTATTGCTAGAATAGCAAGAGATTCGTAAATATTATTAGTTCCTGCCTCTAATTCTACCACGTTTAACGATTCTGCAGTAGTGTCTGTTTTTATATTTTTATAATCCATAATATTATAATTTTATTCTCTAATTATTCTGTTTTTTAATTTTCTCTATACCATGTTTAGCTGAGTTCTTATATCGCTCAGCTTTCTTGGCAAATACTCCATCAGGGTATTTGCTAGCATAATCATTATAAGCAGAAAGAGTTTTAGTATATCTTTCCTCTTGTCTGTAATTAATACTTTTGCTAGCATATATATAATCGGCCTCTATGGTTAAATACATAACTTCCTCTTTAAAAGGAGAGCCTGGAAATTTCTTTAAATGTCGTTCAAAAGCATAAACGGCAGCTTTATAATACTCAGTAGTTAGATATTGCTTTGCGTTTTCAAAATCCTTAATAACAAGCTTTTTACGAAGCTTATCCATAATTTCATTTGCCTCATATACCTTTTCGCTTTCAGGATACATATTTATAAACATCTGCATCTCGTTAATAGCTGTAACGGTACTAGATTGATCTAAATTAGCAGGCGGCGAATCCAAGAATTTGCAATATGCACTTAAATATAAGCACTCCTCAGCGTATTCACTTTTTGGAAAAGTTTTTGCAAAATACTTAAAATGGTAACTTGCTACCATATAATCACCTTCTTTATAATATGTTTGAGCATAATAGTAGTAAGCTTTCTCAAGTTTATTAGTACCTCTGAGTACTACAATTAACTCATCAAGAAGTTGCTGAGAGTGATAAAAATCATCCTGCTCATAGTACTTCATGGCAGCCTCATATTTCTCTGGGGTAGAGCCGTGTTTTGCTAATTTTTGATATTTGCCACAGCTCCCTAAGGTAACTATTAACGCAAAAAATAATATAATTTTGAAAAATCTAAACATGGCTGCAAAAGTAATTAATTGTTTGATACGGTACAACCTAATATTACCGTTTAGTTTTAGGTTTTATTGTGTTGTGATTATTATTGAATTAAAATATCTATATTTCTCCTTATATTCAGTAGCTCAGTCTATTAACAAGAAATAGTGCTAATAGTAATTGCATGCAAAAGTGATTTCATTATTAATAAAGCGATTATTAATAAAAAAAACATCTAAATAATTGCGTATAAATTATCAATATGAAGTACTTTTGTAACGCAAAAGCAATCAAAATAAGATTATGAGTAATGAACCAATTATATTAGGAATAGAGTCGTCGTGCGATGATACTTCTGCAGCAGTTTTGCAAGGGCAAAAGATATTATCAAATATTATTGCAGGACAAGATGTACATAAGAAATATGGTGGTGTTGTTCCTGAGCTCGCTTCAAGGGCGCATCAGCAAAATATTATTCCTGTAATAGATCAAGCAATTAAGCAATCAGGAGTTTCTAAATCTGATATTTCGGCAATAGCAATTACTCGTGGCCCTGGGCTGCTGGGTTCTTTATTGGTAGGTACTTCGTTTACTAAGGCCTTGAGCCTTGGACTTGATATTCCTATGCTTGAGGTAGACCATTTGCAAGCACATATTCTTGCTCATTTTATAGACCGAGGACAGGATATGCCCGAATTCCCTTTTCTATGTCTTACGGTATCGGGAGGTCATACGCAAATAGTTAAAGTTAGCGATTATTTCGTTATGGAAATTATTGGAAATACTATTGACGATGCTGCAGGTGAGGCTTTTGATAAAACAGCAAAAATACTTGGACTTCCTTATCCTGGAGGCCCACATATTGATAGACTTGCTAAAATTGGCAATGAGAATAGATTTGCTTTCCCTTTTCCTAAAATTCAAGGTTTGAATTTTAGCTTTAGCGGTATTAAAACTTCATTTCTTTATTTTGTGCGCGATGAACTAAAGAAGAATGATAACTTTATTGAAGAAAATCAGGCCGATTTGGCTGCTTCTATGCAAAAGCTGATTGTAGATATTCTTATGGGAAAACTGAAAAGAGCTTCCAAAGAAACAGGAATAAGACAAATTGCAATAGCGGGAGGAGTGTCTGCAAATTCGGGATTAAGAGATGCCCTAAAAGAAGGCGAAAATAAATTCGGTTGGAAAGCATATATTCCAGAGTTTCAGTTTACTACCGATAATGCAGCAATGATTTCCATAGCTGGATATTTTAAATACCTAAATAAAGAATTCTTACCAATGGATTTTGTTCCTTATTCTAGAGCTTTGCACAAAAAGAAAAAGGGTATTGTAAAGTAAGTTTGGTTTGTAGATGGCTAAATTATTAAATTACTAAACTGTTAAAGTATTGAATGCTAAATTATGAAGATTCTAATTTTATGTACTGGCAATAGCTGCCGAAGTCAAATGGCCGAAGCTTTTTTAAACAATATGGATGGAATTATAGCCTTTTCAGCAGGAACAAATCCAAGCAAAAGAGTACATCCTTTGGCTATAAAAGTTATGCAAGAAGAGGGGATAGATATTAGCAATAATAATCCTAAGAACTCTGATGGTTTTATTAGTGATAGTTTTGACTATGTAATTACTGTTTGTGACAATGCCAAGGAAAGTTGCCCAATTTTTACTGGCGATGTGAGAAAGCAATTACATATTGGTTTTGAAGACCCTGATGAAGTAGAAGGTAGCGATGAGTTTATTCTCTCGGAATTTAGAAGAATTAGAGATGAAATAAAAATAGCTTTTGATGAATTTATCGAGTCTGTAAAATAACATAAGTTTATTGCTTTTTAAACTGTTGTATTTTTCATAATTAGTTTATTAATTCATACATTTGCATCTAAATTATAGTAACACAAAAATTATTTTAAATAATGAATGCATTAGATACAATTTTTAATCACAGAACCATAAGAAGTTATAAAAGTGATGAGATTTCCAAAGTTGTTTTGGATAATATATTGGAGGCTGCAATACGCACTTCCACCACTGGTAATATGCAAGTTTATAGTATAATTGTTACTCAGGATGAGGAAAAGAAAAGTCAGCTTCATAAAATTCATTTCGGACAAGGAATGATACTTGAAGCTCCGCTACTACTTACCTTTAATGCCGATTTTAATAGATTTAATAAATGGTGCAATCAGCGAAATGCTGCTCCAGGTTATGACAATTACCTTTCTTTCTTCACAGCGTCAATAGATGCCCTAATCGCAGCTCAAAACGCTACAATAGCTGCTGAGGCTCAGGGATTAGGAGTTTGTTATTTGGGGACTACTACTTATCAGGCTCAAAAATTGATAGATTTCTTTAATCTGCCTCAAGGAGTTGTTCCTGTTACTACTTTGGTAATTGGTTATCCAAAAGATATTCCTGCTTTAGTAGATCGTTTGCCTGCTGATGCAGTAGTGCATTACGAAGAGTATAAAGATTATTCTGAAGCAGATATCAATAGAATATATAAGGACAAGGAAGCCCTTGAAGAAACAAAGAAGCTACTGGAAGAGAATGATTTGGAAACATTGGCGCAGATATTTACCAAAAATAGATATCCTAAGGCAATGAATGTTGATTTCTCAAAATTATTTCTTGATGTTATAAAAAATCAAGGTTTTATGAATCAATAGTAATATTATTAATATATAATAGAAATTAGTATTAATGCATAAGAAAGTAATTATTGCGGCTTTGGATTGGGGTTTGGGTCATGCTACTCGAATGATTCCAATTGTGCAGTATTATATCGATAAAGGCTGGCAGCCCATACTTGCTTCTTCTGGCGATGCTGCTATTCTTTGGCAACAGAGATTTCCTAATAAAACTGTTTATAACTTACCCGCTTATAATTTTACTTATAAGCATAAAACTATGGTAGGTAATGTGTTATCCCAAGTTCCAAAGATTAAGAAGGCCATAAAAGCTGAGAATGCTTATATTGATAAATTGGTGGATGAACATAAACCTGAGTTAATAATCTCGGATAATAGGTATGGGGTTTATCATAGGGCAGTGAAGTCTGTTTTTATTACTCATCAGTTGCAAGTCTTGCCACCTTCTGCTTTGTCTTTTTCTTCGGCAATACTACGGAAGCTACATGAGCTTTTTATTGGTAATTTCACCGAGGTTTGGATTCCCGATTTTGGTGAAGGGAATAATCTCTCAGGAAAACTATCTCATGGTTTCGAATCCAAATTGAATATAAAATATATTGGACCATTAAGTAGATTTAAATTTGCAAATGAGCTTAGTCATAAAGAGTCTCATAATAAATTGCCAAATATTGTTGCATTAGTTTCTGGCCCAGAACCTGCTAGGAGTGAATTTGAAGCGATCCTGAGAAAGCAATTGGGAGATTATAAAGGTAATTATATGCTTTTGTTGGGAAAACCAGGAGAAGTAAATGCGGAGTCTGATAATAAAATATATAATCATTTACAAGATTCCGAACTTGAAAGAGAGTTTCAGGCTGCTGACTTGCTAATATCTCGTAGTGGTTATTCTACAATAATGGATTTGTATAATCTTAGAAAAAAAGCTGTGTTTATTCCCACCCCAGGGCAAACCGAGCAGGAATATTTAGCAGATAGGTTTATGGGGTTAGGAATGTTTTTCACTATGCCACAAGGCGAGTTTAACTTAAATATAGCTATTGAGGAGTATAATAAATATAGTGGTTTTGAGGTAATCGATAATCAACCTCTAGCCTCCCTCCACCATTAACCATTAATAATTAACCATTAACAATTAATAACTAACCATTAATAATTAAATAATCTCTCCCAATAAAGTACCAACTGTGCAGGATGTGCACTTTACATTTACGTAGTCACCAATTACAGTGTCTTGTCTGTCAAAAACCATAACTTTGTTTTCGTCGCTTCTTCCCGACATTTGAGCTGTTGATCGTTTCGAAACATTCTCGACTAATACCCTGAAAACTTTCCCAATATCACGCTTATTGCTAGCTAAAGAAGTCTTTTGCTGCATATTTATTATCTCTGTAAGCCTTGCTGATTTCACAGCCTCATCTACATCGTCAGCCATTCTGTTGGCGGCAAAAGTATCAGGGCGTTCCGAGTACTTAAACATAAAAGCATAATCGTAACCAACTTCTTGCATTATTGCCACAGTTGCATTATGCTCTTCATCAGTTTCGCCACAAAACCCAGTAATTATATCCGTAGATAGTCCGCAATTTGGAATAAGCGATTTTATCTTATTAATACGATTCATATACCATTCAATATCGTAGCTACGCTTCATGCGTTTAAGCACATCGCTGCTTCCCGATTGTACAGGTAAATGTATAGAGTTACATATATTATTAGTATTAGCAATGGTTTCTATTAGCTCGTCGGATATGTCCTTTGGGTGCGAAGTAGAAAATCTTATTCTTAATTCGGTAGAAACATTAGCAACTTGTTTCAATAGTTTTGAGAAGTTTAAGGTTTCATCGTCAGTTTTCCAATTATAAGAATTTACATTCTGCCCTAAAAGAGTAATCTCTTTATAGCCTTTTTTTAATAAATCTTTTGCCTCAGTAATAATAGACTTTGGATTTCTACTACGCTCATGTCCTCTTGTATAAGGCACTACGCAATAAGAGCAGTAATTATCGCAGCCACGCATAATAGATATAAAAGCTGAAACTCCATTTCTGTCGAGTCGCACAGGAGTAATCTCTTCGTAAGTCTCTTCCAAAGAAAGTACTGTATTTGCCATCTGTCGCCCATCGCTAGTCTGACTAATCAAACTTGGCAAATCTCTATATGCATCAGGTCCTACAACCATATCAATAAAAGATTCTTCTTCCAATAGTGTGTCTTTAAGCCTTTCTGCCATACACCCTAAGATACCTATTTTTAGATTAGGCTTCTTTCTTTTAAGATGCTTAAATTCTTGAATTCTATTTCTTACTTTTTTCTCGGCATTATCGCGAATAGAGCATGTGTTTACAAAAATTACATCAGCATCCTTTGCAGCGTCAGTAAGTTCATAGCCTTCTTTCTCGAGAATAGAAACCACAACTTCACTATCAGAAATATTCATCTGACATCCGTAAGTTTCTATAAATAGTTTTTTAGAATTCATATATAAGTATTTTGAATTTTCTTTTTTAATATTACAGCCTGCAAATTTACATCAAAAAGCTAGTAAACAATATTTAAGATTTATAATAGTTATTAATTTGATAAAATGTAGAGTTTTACTATCAAAAAATGATTTTTTACGACGAAATTAATGAGCTTATGATATCAAAAGTAAAACATACTGCCATTAAATGGCGTTTGTAACTATCATAAAACCAAAGATATACAGTAAAGTTTTCTTATAAAATAGAAATGATAATAAAATTTATAACTTTGCAACCGCTTTTTACGAATATCATATCAGCCTAATCTTATTATAAGAAAGAGGCATGTATATTTAATGTATCTAATTGTTTTTTAGACAAAAAGCTTAGAATAAAAAAATAGAATAATCAATTTTAAAATTATAATATGGCTAAGAATCTTTTAATTGTCGAGTCACCTGCAAAGGCAAAAACTATCAATAAATATTTAGGAAAAGACTTTATTGTAAAATCCAGCTTTGGACATATTCGTGATTTAGCGAAGAAAGATCTAGGAATAGATATTGAAAATGATTTTAAGCCAGTATATGTTGTTGATCCTGACAAAAAGAAAATTGTTAGCGAACTTAAGAAACTTAGTAAAGAAGCAGAAACTGTTTGGTTAGCATCAGATGAGGATCGCGAAGGGGAAGCCATTGCTTGGCACCTTGCAGAGACTCTTAAGCTTGATAAATCAAAGACTAAAAGAATAGTTTTTCACGAAATTACTAAAGAAGCAATTGTAAATGCTGTGGAGAATCCTCGCGATATTGATTATAACTTGGTTGATGCTCAGCAAGCACGCCGTGTTCTGGATAGAATTGTAGGATTTGAGCTTTCCCCATTATTATGGAAAAAAATAAGGCCATCACTATCAGCAGGTAGGGTGCAATCTGTTGCTGTACGACTTATAGTAGAGCGTGAGAAAAGTATTAATGATTTTAAGACTAGCTCATCATATAAAGTAAGTGCAGAGTTTGAGAATGAGAAAGGATCTAAATATAAATCGGAGCTTTCTACCAAATTCACGAAAAAAGAAGAAGCCTTAGCATTCCTTGAAGATTGTAAGAATCATAATTTCAAGGTTTCAAAAGTGGAAAAGAAACCTGCAAAAAGAACTCCTGCAGCTCCATTTACAACATCATCGCTACAGCAAGAAGCTAACAGAAAGATGGGCTATTCGGTTTCTAAAACCATGACTCTAGCTCAACAGTTATATGAGGCAGGTCATATTACTTATATGAGAACAGATTCTATCAATCTTTCTAATTTGGCAATAAAAATGGCTAAGGAAGAAATAGTTGGTCTTTATGGAGCGGAGTTCTCTAATGTAAGAAATTTTAAAACAAAAATTAAAGGAGCTCAAGAGGCTCACGAGGCAATTCGTCCTACTGATATGAGCCTAAAAGTTGCGGGTAAAGATGCTCAGCAAAAGCGCATCTACGATCTAATACTTAAACGTACTTTGGCTTCGCAAATGAGTGATGCTAAATTAGAAAAAACTATAATTACCATTGATTCGCCAACTCAGAAGTATAGTTTTATTACTCGTGGCGAAGTTGTTATTTTCGATGGTTTCTTAAAAGTATATCAAGCATCTCAAGACGAAGATGTGGAAGCTGATGAGATGGAAGAAGGAATGCTTCCGGCAACTGAAGCGGGTGATAATCTCGATTATAATAATATAAGCGCTGTGCAGCGATTTACTAAGCAGCCACCTCGTTTTTCGGAGGCATCTTTAGTTAAGAAAATGGAAGAACTTGGTATAGGTCGCCCTTCAACTTATGCTCCTACAATTTCTACTATTCTGAATCGTGGATATGTTGTTAAGGATGAAATAGAGGGCGTTAAAAGAGATTATACAGAGCTTACTTTGGAATTGCAAAATATTTCGGAAGCAATAAATACAGAAAATGCTGGAGCATCAAAGGGGAAACTAAGCCCTACAGATATTGGTAAAATTGTTAATGAATTTCTTGTTAAATATTTTGAAAAAATTCTTAGTTATGACTTTACGGCAAGAGCAGAAAAAGAATTTGATGCTATTGCCGCAGGAGATTCACAATGGAATACCAGAATTAAAGAATTTTATTCAGACTTTCATGCACAGGTAGTTGATACTACTGAAACTGCAGAACGTCATAGTGGAGAGCGACATCTTGGTGTTGATGCTGCTACAGGAAAAAATGTAATTGTACGTATGGGTAAATTTGGCCCTATTGTACAAATTGGAGAAGCTGTTGGCGAAGAAAAACCTAGGTTTGCAGGATTGCAAAAGGGGCAGTTCTTAGAGTCGATAAGTTTTGAAGATGCTATGGAATTATTCAAGTTTCCTCGAAAAATGGGCGAATTTGAGGATAAAGTAGTAACTGTGGCAATTGGTCGTTTTGGACCTTATGTGCGCCACGATTCAAAGTTTTTTTCTCTTCCAAAAGAGGATAATCCTGCCTCTGTAGATTTTGCTAGAGCAGTTGAGATTATTGAAGCTAAGCGTCAAAAAGATAAAGAGAATACTATTAAGGTTTTTGCTGAAGAGCCAGGCTTAATTATTATGAATGGTCGTTTTGGCCCTTATATATCCTTTGAAAAGCGGAATTATAAAATTGCTAAGACTACTGATCCAACGGCCCTAACACTTGACGATTGTAAGGAGATTATTGAAAAAGCTCCTGCCAAAAAAGGTGCAAAGAAGAAGCCTGCAGCTAAGAAAAAAGCTCCAGTAAAAAAGAAAGTTACTAAGAAGAAAACAACTACAAAAAAGAAGACAGCTAAGAAATCAACAACACCTAAAAAGACAAAATAATAAATGGATCTTTCGATTTATCTAAATAGTATAGAAATTCCTGATTTTGAATACGATAATGAAACGTCTAATCGTCAATTAGGCGATATTTTTAAGGTTAATAGTATTGAGGAGGGGGTTCCTGACCTAGAAGGTGTACATATGGCTATTATTGGAGTTACGGAATCTCGTAATTCTGTGAATAATTATGGCTGTAGTAAAGCTCCTGATGAGGTAAGAAAACACCTTTATAAACTATTCTTGGTTGATGAGAATATTAAAGTTGCAGACCTTGGTAATATTAAGGCTGGCTTTAATATAGAAGACACATATTTTGCAGTTAAGGTAGTTGTAGAATATCTTATTAAAAACGATATTATTCCAATAATTATTGGAGGTTCTCAAGATATTACTTATGCTAATTATACAGCTTATGAGCATATGGGGCAAGTTATTAATATTGCTTCAATAGATTCATCTTTCGATTTGGGAAATTCTGATGAAATTTTTAATTCTCGATCATATTTGAGTAAGATAATAATGCATCAGCCTAATTTCCTATTTAATTATACCAATATTGGCTACCAATCTTATTTTGTGGATCAAAAGGCAGTAAAACTTATGCAATCAATGTATTTTGATGTTCATAGATTAGGCGCTATGCGTAATAATATGGAAGAAGTTGAACCTCTAGTGAGAAATGCCGATTTAGTCAGCTTTGATATTAGTGCTATTCGCCAGAACGAAGCGCCAGCAAATGAAAATACTTCGCCAAATGGATTTAATGGAGAAGAAGCTTGTCGTATTGCCCGCTACGCTGGTATAAGTGATAAACTGACTTCTTTTGGCCTTTATGAGATAAATCCCGAAAAAGATTTTAATGGAATGACTGCCCATCTTGCTGCTCAAATTATATGGTATTTTATGGATGGTTTTTATAATAGAAAAGGAGATTTTCCTCATAAACAAAAAGAGAATTATAAGAAATATAATGTAGGCGTTGATGGAAAGGATCATTCTATAGTTTTTTACGAGAGTATACGTAGTGGTCGATGGTGGATGGAAGTCCCACTTGGCAATGAAAATGAAGATAAATATAAACGCCATTATATGCTGCCTTGCTCTAGTCAAGATTATAAATCAGCATTGGATAGAGATATCCCTGATAGATGGTGGCAGGTTTACCAAAAAATGATGTAATAATAACATCAAAGAGTCTATGTTTCTTAAAAAATTAGACTCCTTTTCTTTATACCTATTTGGACTAAAATATCCAATCAAATAGCGATAATAATTAAATATTATTATCGCTGTTTTTAACTACTTTTTATGGTATGTTTCTCTTTGTTTTTTAACAAAATACAAGAAAAACAACAATAAGTTATAACAAAAATGTAATTATAGCTCATAAGTATTGTCAAAAAAGTTTATTATATTTGTATCGTAATAGTGAGGCTTAGTTAATTTGATGGTGTAGTTATAGTTATTTATAAGACACAATAAATCAGGAGTATATAGCTACTTTTATTTGATTTTATTATTATTATTTTCATTTTTAGAAGAGTAAATCTTGAGAAAAAGAATAAGCTATGAAAAGTTATAAACATTACTGCTAATAGAATGATTAAAAAATATTTGCATTAATACTCTTTTATTAAATTATGTTAAACTTTTTTTTATACTTTAGCCACTTGTTTATATACAAGCACAAACATAACAATATGAAACAGTTCTTATTAGTGGTAAGCATAGTGTTTATTAGCGTTTTAGCCGTTGGTCAGCAAGATGTTCAGTACACAAATTTTATGTTCGCAAAGTCTAATTACAATCCAGGTTTTACTGGAATGGGAGATGGAATATGCATAAATGGCTTAGCTCGTCAGCAATGGATGGGTTATAAAGGTACTGATGGAGAGGCTGGAGCACCAGCTACATTCTATTTTTCGGCACAAAGTCCTGTGAAATTATTGTTGGGAGGTATTGGTATAGCTGTTGTAAAGGATGAAATTGGTTTTGAGAGTAATACTAGTGTTAGACTTGCTTATGCTTTTCACCTAAAGCTTGGAGAAGGAAATTTAGGAGTTGGTTTAGCAGCAGGTTTTTTGAATAAACAAATAGATTTTACGAAATTTAGACCAACTGATTCAAGCGATCCTCTATTACAAGGAGGTGCTGAAAGTGCAATGAGTTTTGATTTAGCTATGGGAGCACATTATAGTACTGATGATTATTATGTTGGTTTGTCGTTTACTCAATTGCAAAATTTATGGGGTGCGGAAGCAGAATTTGCTTCAGGGAATGATAATTTAGCAAATCCTGATTATATTAATCATACATATATTACAGGAGGTTATAATTATCAATTACCAATGATGCCTTCAATTATACTAAACCCAAATGTGTTAGTTAAAGTGGCTGGTACTTCATCGGCACAGTTTGATATTAATATGTTAGCTTGGTACAATAAACAAGTATATGCTGGCGTTACGTACAGAGCAACTGATGCTGTGTCTATATTAGCAGGATATAAAGTTTTAGATGGGTTTTTAAAAGGTCTAATGGGTGGTGTATCATATGATATTACTACTTCAAAAATGAGTTCTGGAACCGGTGGTTCTTTCGAGATATTTGTAAAATATTGTTTTAATATCGAATTTCCACCAAAAAGTGAAAAACACGGAACTGTATTATATTTATAAATAATTGAAACAAAATATTGGGAGTTTCGTAGAAGCTTCCTTCATATAAACGAAAAGTTGAATTATGTCAATAAAAATTATTAACAACTTGAAAAATGTACTAGTAGTTAGTGCATTAGTAGTATTTCTTGCATCTTGTGGAAGCGGTAGTGGAGAACTTACTGGTGTTCAAGATCGCGATGAGTGGTATCAAGATGATCCTTATGGTATGCTATTTATTCCTATGGGTAGCTATAATATGGGTGCTTCTGAGCAAGATATTCTTTATGGTCAAGCAGGTCCTTCAAAAGTTGTTTCTGTTCAAGCATTCTATATGGATGAAACAGAGATTACTAATAACGAGTACCGTCAGTTTGTTAACTGGGTAAGAGATTCTATTGCTCACGTTATTCTTGGTGAACTAGGTGATGAGGAAATATTTGGTAATCACCTGAAACGAAATAAAGATGGAGATCCATACGAAGTTATGGAACAAGGTCAGATTCATAATCCAATTAATTGGGATGAAGAAATTCGCTATGGTGATATGGATGATTCGGAATACGAAAGTACAGTAACAATACTTGAAAATGAAGGTTTCTATATTCCAGACGAAATTCCTGGTACTAATAGAAGTCCTCGTTATTATCATATACGTCAGGTTGATGTTACAAAACTTATGTTTTCGTACTATTGGATAGACTTTAAGAAAGCTGCCTTAAGAAGTAGCCGTACTAATGGTCATTTCAGTAGAATGGAGGAAAGAGTTAATTTTATTAAATATCGAAGCGATAATGTATACCCTGATACTTTATGTTGGGTACATGATTTTGCATACTCTTATAATGAGCCAATGACTCAAAATTATTTTTGGCATCAAGCTTATGACAATTACCCTGTAGTTGGTGTAAGTTGGATTCAAGCTCGTGCTTTTAGTATCTGGAGAACAGGAATTAAAAGAAGCTATGATCAAAAGAAAGGTGCAACTTTCTGGAATGATTATAGATTACCATCAGAAAGTGAGTGGGAATATGCTTCTCGTGGTGGTTTAGAGCTTAACCCATTTCCATGGGGTGGTCCTTATATCCGTAATTCTAATGGATGTTTCTTAGCTAACTTTAAGCCTTTACGTGGTAATTATGTTGATGATGGAGGTTTCCATACATTAATAGTTGGACATTATGCTCCTAACGACTATGGTTTATATGATATGTCAGGTAATGTTGCTGAGTGGTGTGACGATTCTTTTGAAGAATCTTCTTACAGATTATCTCATGATATGAATATGTCTCTTTCTCGTTCAGTAATGGAAAATGGTCTTGAAGACGAAATGACTCCTGCACTTAAGCGTAGAGTTATTAGAGGTGGTTCGTGGAAAGATGTTGGATACTATACGCACACTAGTTCTCGTACATATGAATATCAAGATACAGCGAAAGCTTATATAGGCTTCCGTAATGTTCAAACTTATTTAGGTCGCGCAAAAGGTGACGGTCCTAATTCATCAAACGTATATCAATAAATATAATAAATAACACACACAATTAAAATTAACAAAACAATTTAAATTATTTTATTATGAGTATAGACAGCATTGTAAGAAGTAAAGGTTTTAAGAACTTTATGACTAAACTGTATGGTTTGGGAGCAGCAGTAGTGATTTTGGGAGCACTATTTAAGATTAATCACTATCCTGGTGCTGACCTTATGCTTATTGTTGGTCTTTTAACTGAAGCCGTAATATTTTTCTTTTCAGCTTTTGAAGCGCCACACGTGGAACCAGATTGGAGTTTAGTATATCCAGAACTTGCTGGTATGTACGAAGAGCATCATTCACATGAATTAGAAGCTATGATGGGTGGATCTTCTGATAAATCTGTTACTGAAGAATTAGACGATATGCTTGAAGAAGCTAAAATCGGACCAGAACTTATCGAGAGTTTAGGATCAGGATTACGTAATCTTAGCGAGAATGCTTCTAATATGTCTGATATTAGTGACGCTTCTGTTGCTTCTGGCGAATATGCTACTAGCGTAAGAAAAGCTTCTGATGAAATTAATATATTATCTGAGAACTATGTTGCTACATCTAATGTATTAACAGAGTCTACTGAGAAAATTGCTAAGTCTGCAGAGGCTATTGATTTTACTGAAATTGATAGTAATGCATTTAACGAAGAACTTACTAAAGTTTCTACTAACCTTAGTGCTCTTAATTCTGTTTATGAGTTGCAATTGCAAAACTCAAATAGTCAAACAGAAGTATTTGATAAAATGGGTACTACTATGGAAAGTTTCTTATCTAACCTAGAGCAGAGTGTTACTAATACTGAAAAGTATAAAATACAAGCTGAAGAGTTGGCTAAGAATGTAGAAGCATTGAATAATGTTTATGGTAATATGCTTAACGCAATGAATGTTCAACGTTAATCATAAATTAATTTAATTATAAACCATTTAAACATATAGCTCTATGAGTGGAGGAAAAGAAACCCCAAGGCAGAAGATGATAGGTATGATGTACTTATTCTATACCGCACTTCTTGCTCTTAATGTATCTGCCGATATACTTAATGCGTTTGTACTTGTAAATGACAGTATGACGCAAACGAATAATAATTTCGGTAAAAAGAATGAAGTATTGATGATAGCATTTGCTAATCAAAATATGAATAATCCTAAAAAGGTGAAGCCATATTATGATAAAGCAAAAGAGGTAAAAAGAATTTCAGATATTCTTGTTGCTGATATTAGACACGTAATTGATACTTTAATAATAGTAACAGAGTTTGATAGTGAATTTACTCAAGACTTTGTTTTTGAAGTAGGTGACGATCGTGATACAATTATTGATTTTGCATATAATATACCTGTTGCATTTCTTAAGGCTAAGGATAAATTTAATACGCCTATGCGTTTATTGAATCCTGAGCATAAAATTGAATATTCTTACGATTTATCTCAACGACTAAAAGATAAGTTTGCGGCATATAATAAAGCAATACTTAATATGCTTAGCGATGAGGACAAGAAAACTATTCAGTTAGGTTTGAATACTGAAGAAGTATATAACTCAATTGCTAGAGAATGGCAAGATTGGGAGTATAACTCATTTTATCATACTGTATTAGTTGCAGATATTGTACTTTTGAATAAGTATGTTTCTGAAGTGTTAAATACTGAAGCTGAGGTAATAGGTACTCTATATAGTTATATAGATGCTAAGAGTCTTAAGTTTGATGCGATTAGAGCTGCAGTAATTCCTGTATCAAATGTTGTTATTGCAGGTTCTGATTATGAGGCTGATATATTTGTTGCTGCTTATTCAGCTACTGAAATTCCAAAAGTAAGTATTAAGACAGGTGCTGATACAATGTCAATATCTGAAATATCAAATGACGGTATTATACAAATTCATGAAGCTACTAATGGAATAACTAAATTTAAAGTAAAAACTGGTGCAACTGGTGAATTTACTTATGCAGGTTATATCCAAATGAAAGATGCTGATGGAAATTATAAGCCATATTACTTTAATTCATCATATCAGGTTATAAAGCCTACTGCAACGGTATCTGCTGATGCTGTTAATGTTGTATATCGTGGAATCCCAAATCCACTTTCTGCTTCTGCTCCTGGTTTTACTAATGATAAAATTAGATTAGGTGGTGGATCAGGTGGTAAACTTGTTTCTAAAGGTGGTGGACATTATATGTTTACTCCAGATAGATCTCGTCGTAAGGATGTTAAGTTTTCTGTTAACGCAACTAAAGGAGATGGATCTACACAAAATATGGGTAGCTTCACATTCCGTGTTCTTCCAGTACCACCAGCAACTGTTCGTTTGGCAGGTATTAATGAAGGATCTGTTTCTAAAGGAGCTCTTAAAAGTCAAGGATTCTTAACTGCAAAAATTGAAAATTTCTTATTCGATCTTAAATCTACTGTTGTTGAATTTAGAATTATGGTTACAGGTGGTAGCCGTGGTATGCTTGTAAATAAGAAAGTTAAAGGGAATAAGATACCTGCTGATGTAATTAAGAAAATCTATAAGGCTCCAAAAGGGTCTATGGTTTTAGTTAATAGCATAAAAACTCGTGGTAAAGATGGTATTAATACAGCATCTAGTATTACATTAACATTGAAATAGAATAATGTGATTACCGCTTTTATATAATTAAAAAATGAATTATGAATAAATTAGTTTTAGTAATAGTTATAGGATTTGCCTTTCTTTTTGGAAATATGGCTAATGCGCAAGTATTAGATCCTGATTACGGACCAAGAGCGTGGAAGAAGGAGAATACTAAACAAGAGGAGCCAATAGAGTTAAATCATATTCGTCAGGCCGATGTTACATGGGCAAAACGTGTGTGGAGAGAAATCGATTTACGTCAAAAGCAAAATCTCGTACTTTATTACCCTCTAGATTCGGCAACATTAGGTAAGAGGTCTTTTATTCAATTACTTGCTGATATGGTGAGAGAAAGTTATTTAAGCCCAGGTCCTGATGCTCTTAAGGTTTATACTTCTTATGAATTAAAGAATTTAATGCCTCTTGATGAGCTTAAGAATAAACTAAGTTTTACTGATACTGTATCAGTTCTTATTGATCCAGAGAATTGTATTATTGAAAGGCTTCCTAAATCTGTCGATTTCCTGAATGAAGGTAAACCATTAGTGACAAAAGTTGAAATAATGGAAGATTGGTTTTTTGATAAACAAAGATCGGTTATGGATGTTAGAATTCTTGCATTAGGTATTAAGGTACCTACATTTGAATCAGGAGTTGCCTTAAATGTAGTATGTGGAGAAAATGCTTTTACAGGCTTTAAACCTATTGATAATGGTGAAGAGATACTATGGTTTTTCTTCCCTGATTTGAGACATGAGATGGCTACTAACGAGATTTATAATCGTCATAATGATGCTCATAGAACTTCTTTTGATGATTTATTCTTAAAACGTATGTTCTCTAGTTATATAGTAAAAGAGGAAAATGTTTATGATAGATATATTCTTGATTATACTTCAGGAATGGATGCTTTATTAGAGGCTGAAAAAATTTCTGAAAAAATCAGAGAATACGAGATGGATTTCTGGGAGTATTAATACCTAAAGAAGTTTAAAATATAAGCTCATTTGTCTTTTGACAAATGAGCTTTTTTTTTAGAAATATCCCTACTTTTTATTTATATTTGTTTTGATGAATAACGATATTTTAAAATCTGACCTTACATATCTCAAAGGTGTTGGCCCTAAGCGTGCTAATGTGCTTGCTGCTGAATTGGGCATAAGAAATTATGAGCAGATGTTGTCGTATTTTCCGTTTAGGTATATTGATAGAACGCAATTTCATAAAATATCGGATATACAAATAAATGAAACGGCAGTACAATTGAGTGGTAAAATAATTTCTATTGAAACACTAGGGAAAGGTAGAGCTTTACGTTTATCAGCAGTTTTACAGGATGAAACAGGTTCTATGGAACTTGTTTGGTTTAGGGGTATAAAATGGATAAAATCAAAGTTAGTAATAAATAAAGAATATTTAGTTTATGGTAAACCTAGTAAGTTTGGAAATAAGTTCAATATAACTCATCCAGAAATCGATATAGTACAGGAAGATATAAAACTAAGTTCTAAGTTACAGGCTGTTTATAATTCAACAGAGAAACTTAGTAAGGCAGGATTAACAGGGAAAGGTATTGGCTATGTTTTTAATACATTATTGCCTCAAGTTAGTGCTGTAATTACTGAGAATCTTAATACGGATATTGTTGAAAAGTACGGTTTCATTTCTCATAAAGAGGCTATAGAGAAGATCCATCAACCTATAAATTATAGTGATATACAAAAGGCAAGCAATAGACTTAAGTATGAAGAATTCTTTTTTATTCAATTAAGTTTAATCGAGCAGAATTTAATTCGTAAAGAACAGATTCCAGGAATTTACTTTGGAGTAATAGGAGATAAGTTTAATGGGTTTTTCAATAATAATTTACCATTTACACTTACTGGTGCCCAAAAAAAGGTAATTAAAGAGATTCGTAACGACTTTTCTACAGGAAAACAGATGAATAGGTTATTGCAAGGAGATGTAGGTTCAGGTAAGACCCTGGTTGCTCTTATGACGATGCTCATTGCAAATGATAATGGCTATCAAGCAACTTTAATGGCACCAACAGAGATTCTAGCTCAGCAACATTTTGTTTCAATTTCTAAATTTTTGGAGGGCTTGAATGTTAATGTTGAGTTACTAACAGGTTCAACAAAAGCAGCAAATAGAAGAAAACTACATGCTGATTTGGAGAGTGGACTGATAGATATTCTGATAGGAACTCATGCGCTTATTGAAGATAAAGTAAAGTTTAATAATCTTGGCTATGTTGTTATTGATGAGCAGCATCGTTTTGGAGTTCAACAAAGAGCCAAATTATGGTCAAAGGGAAAATATATTCCTCACATTCTTGTAATGACTGCCACACCAATCCCTCGAACTATGGCTATGACTATATATGGCGATTTAGATTATTCTGTAATTGATGAACTACCACCAGGTCGTAAGCCAATACAAACATATCATTATAGTGATGCTAAACGTATTGCGCTTTTTGGTTTTATGAAAAAGCAAATTGCGTTGGGTAGACAAGTTTATATTGTATACCCTCTAATAAATGAATCTGAGACTTTAGATTTAAAAGATCTCCAAGATGGATATGAAAGTATTAGTAGAGGATTTCCTAAGCCTGAATATCAAATAAGTGTGGTTCATGGCAAGATGAAAGCCAAGGATAAAGATATAGAAATGCAACGTTTTAAACGAGGAGAAACTAATATAATGGTTGCTACTACTGTTATCGAAGTAGGGGTTGATGTTGCTAATGCTACTATTATGGTTATTGAGAATGCTGAGCGTTTTGGTCTATCACAATTACATCAATTGCGTGGTAGGGTTGGAAGAGGTGCTGAACAGTCCTACTGTATTCTTATGAGTAGTTATAAGCTTAGTAATGAAGCTAGCATGCGGCTAGAGACAATGGTTAGGACCAACGATGGTTTTGAAATTGCAGAGGCTGATTTAAAATTGCGTGGTCCAGGCGATATGGAAGGAACACAACAAAGTGGTGTATTAGATCTTCATATAGCTGATATTGTTAAAGATGAAGCCATTTTAAGACAAGCAAGAGCAGATGCCTTGGAGCTATTAGAGAAAGATCCCAAACTTGAGCTTCCCGCTAATGAGCTATTGAAGATATACTACTTAAAAACTAAAGCTGCTAAAACTAACTGGGGAAGAATAAGTTAATTTATCCCTCAGTCTACAGTCTATAGTCTGCAGTTTGCAGTCTGTTTTGCACAAACTGCTAATTGAGAACTGAATATTTATTTTCCCCAAGTGCTAGGAGATAAGCGCCATTCTTTTAGAGACTCTACATCATCACTACTTACATAACCAGCTTCTTTAGCTTGATTAATCATAGTATTATAATCAGTAAGGATTGTTAAATCCACATCTTTTTCTTTAAAATTTTCTTCGGCTACCTCAAAGCCATATGAGAAAATTGCCACCATTCCTTCAACCTTACAACCAAAGTCGCGTAATGCATCAACAGCTTTAAGAGAACTTCCTCCTGTAGAAATTAAATCCTCAATAACAACAACTGTTTGACCTTCTTTTAGAGCTCCCTCTACCTGGTTTTTCATACCATGAGATTTCTTGTCAGGGCGAACATAAACGAAAGGCTTATTTAATTTCTCAGCAACTAATGCTCCATTGGCTATTGCTCCAGTGGCTACACCTGCAATAACATCTACATTAGGATATAATTTTTCTATAACTGCTGCAAATTCGTCACGAATATAGCTTCTAACCTCAGGATATGATAGAGTTTTTCTATTATCACAATAAATTGGAGATTTCCATCCAGAAGCCCATGTAAATGGAGTATTTTTATTTAACTTTACTGCTTGGATTTTTAATAAAGATTCTGCTGTTTTTTCTGCTGTTTTCATATGATTTGTATTTTGTGTAAACTCAGTATAATTATAAGTAACTCAGATTATTGTAAAATCACAATGAAGTTATTCATTGTCTTATTTTGATATTACAAATGTATAAAGTTTTTAAAGATAATTGGCTTTTTATTTTAGCTGATAGCAATGATATTCCTCATATAGCTGATGCTATTACTATCTGTATTACTAATGCTGAAGATGTAATTCGGATAATTAGTGGATATGACACTACTATTGATAGTGATACCATTATTGTTTTATATAGCAACTTAGGGGAGTTGATTACTGTCTTTGAGAATAATTATTTATTGAAAGTTGCAGCTGGAGGTTGGGTTTTTAATAATATTGGGGATGTGATGATGATAGATAGATTGAATTATTGGGATATTCCAAAGGGCCATATAGAAAAGAATGAGACTTTACAAATATGTGCTATTAGAGAAGTAGAGGAAGAAACAGGTATTGCTAATTTATCAATAGTTGAGGAACTAGGTATTAGTAGACATTTATTTAGGTATTCAGAGGGTAGCCCTGAAATTCTAAAAGTAACGCACTGGTTTCGAATGTATAGTAACTATAGTGGAACTTTTAATCCTCAAATATCAGAAGGTGTAGAAAAAGTAGAGTGGGTGAGTAGTGACAGAATAAATGAATATTTATATAAATCATACCGATCATTACAAGAATTTTATTTTGATGAAGTAGAATAGTGAAATGAATAAAGAATTTACCTTATTTTCGCAATTATGATAGAAGCTAAAGATATAAGAAAGAATTATGGAAATCTAGAAGTGCTAAAAGGTATTAATATTACTATTGAAGCAGGAGAAATTGTTAGTATTACAGGTGCTTCAGGTGCTGGTAAAACTACTTTATTACAGATTTTAGGTAGTCTTGATAATCCTACTTCTGGAGATGTTTTTATTGATAATGAGAATATAAGCCAGTTAAAGGAAAAAGCTTTGTCGGAATACAGAAATAAAAATATAGGTTTTGTTTTTCAATTCCACCATTTACTTCCTGAGTTTACTGCTATAGAGAATATATGTATTCCAGCTTTTATTGCTAAAAAAAGTAAACAAGAAGCAGAGAAAGAGGCTCTATTATTGCTTGATTATATGGGACTAAGCGATAGAAAAAATCATAAACCTTCAGAATTGTCAGGAGGAGAGCAGCAACGTATTGCTATTGCTAGGGCATTAATAAATAAGCCGAAGGTGATATTTGCAGATGAGCCTTCGGGGAATTTAGATCATCAGCGTTCGCAAGAGTTACATGATTTATTCTTTAATCTGAGAGATGAGTTTGGGCAAACCTACGTTATTGTTACGCATAATAAGGGCTTAGCGGAAAGGGCAGATAGGCAAATAGTAATTAATGATGGAATAATATTATAACTCTATCATTGGAAGTTTTTTATAATCTTTTTGAAATATGAAATTAATTCCAAAACGGATATTTCCATAGTTTACTGTATGAGGTGAAATAACGCCAATAATATTATCTGTAGCAATATATACTTGTAATGGGTTAAAATTAGCAATTATACCTAATCCAAAATTTAGATAGTTATGATTAATTATAGTATAGCTAGCAGATACTTTAAAATTATCGCCTAAATCTCTATAGTATGAAGCCGTAAAAGAAGGTTGTACAGTGTTCTTAAAGACTTCAAAACGAAATAAAACACCTAAGGTTTCTTTATCACTGAATTGATAATCTACTCCTAAATATATTTTTGCTGTTAATGGAACCCTGAAAACTTCTGAAGATTCAGTTATATCAAAAAGATTGATTAATGAATCTGTTATTTCAGTCATTTTATCCTCTATTTGTTCATCATCAAGTCCAATAAACTGAGTGGCATCAATTCCTTTATAAGTGAATTCTGTATTTGAGGTATATGTTTTTAAATATCTGTCGTAATTAATATATCCAATATCCAGAATTGATGCCGATAAATTCCATAGACGATTTAGTTTATATGTGGCACCAATGTCAAATCCTAAACCAAAGTTAGCGTCACTTTGCATATATTCTACCCAGTTTATTGCAGAATCTCCCATAAAGTCAGGTAAAGAAGTGTTTATCACAAAATTCGATTTTATTCCAAGATTATAATATTTTTCAGAAGTAGATAATTCTAGGTCTACATTCTCAGTATAAATTGCTGATTTACCAAAAAGAGCTTTGGTTTTAATCCCAATATTTAGTTTTTCATTAACATCCCATGCTACTCCTAAAGCATATTCTCTATAATGAAGAGCTTTAATGTCTAAAGGATCTAGATCTATTGTTTCACCAATAAATTGAGAATTGCCTTTAAGTGCGAGTTGAATTATTTTATCAGAGTATAATACATTAACATCAGTAATGTCAGATGCTGATGCAGAGAAATAAAAGTTATTCCATTTCATTCCTCCGTATAACCATTGATTTGTATTTCTATTTATAACGTTATTATTTGATTCAAGATTATTCAGAATACCATTAGTATTAAGTCCCAAAGAGTCGCCAGGAGTTATCATTAAAATCTCATCATATTTGGGTCCGCTAGTACCAAAACCTGTATATGTTGATGATATAGTAGGAGCTCCAAAGTGAAATTTATAATCAGGGATAAAAGCAGGGTTTAGCAGATTTGTTTGAGGAACAGCCCTCATGCTATAGAATCCTAAATCGTATTGCGCCATTAGCTTAGTCGACCATAAAGTTATTAGGCTTAAAATTATTAAAGTATATGTATATATTTTACGCATATTTTATCTTAAAAGTCAGTATTATAATTAACTTTCATAGAAACTTGAAAATCTATGCTATAATCACTATAGATTTTTACAACTTTAGTTCCACTATCATAAGTTGATGATTTGCCTGAGACTATCATATGTGCAGCATACTTTAAATTTTGTAACCTTTGATTTGTAATGCTTGCTGTTACAGTATAATACTCAGGTATAGAAACTCTATATTCAGGAGGTGGGCCAGGTATTGCGGCTTCAGTTAAAGGAACTATATCTGAAAATAATGAATCTATTACTATGTAATTTGTATCTGTTAAATATATTTGCATTGAAGCATCAAAAGGAAAGTGGTTTACTGTATTGAAATTAACATCAATGCTATTTATCTCTTCCCAGTTATATTCATTCTCAAGGTTTATGCTCGTAGTGTCGGTAAGCTCATATACAATATACCTACCATAAAGTGGAATTTCAACCTCAGTTTGTATTGATATTTTTGATGTATCAACCACAAAATTAGGAATAACATCTCCGAGAGGGTTAGCGGTGCTACTTCCTGAATAGAAAAATTTTTGAGGAAAGAAATTAATTACATCTACTATATTTGAATTATCTTGGTTAAATATAATAATTGTAGAATCGCTATATCCAACGTTATTTATATCAGGATAATTTATGGAGAATGTAGGTAATAAATTACTTGTAATATCTTTTGTACCACCATCTTTTTCTACATACAGACTGTCAAAAGTTATGTCAACAGGGATGCCAAAGCTATTACTAAAATTAAGTTTTAACATTGCTTCCTCAAGCGAAGCATCAAATATAGCACTATGGTTAAACATACTAATATCAATTTTTTGTAAATCAATGTCAACAGTATATTGGTCAAAATACCCAAATAGCTGATAGTAGGTTATGTTTTTTATTTCTTGAGAGAGACTTATACTATATGGAGAATTGTCCGCCTGATTTCCTTTCTTTATCAATACGTTGATAAACTCAGAAATCTTATTATCAATATCACCATTTGTGTTTATTTTAACCCAATAATCAGCTAGGGAAATGGTTTTTGTAACAGTAGTAGGGCTACTGCCACTATATGGTAAATCTATTTTTTGTTTTAAAGGCACTCCATATCGTGTAAAATCAGGAATAATTAGGTCCACATAGCTATCGTGATTGATATTAGTAGAAATTTCAATAATAAAGTCGCCCTCTTTAATTAGTATGCTATCAAATCTTTCGTTAGTAGGAGGGGCGAACTCAGCGTTTAGTTGAAATAGATATAGTGCGCTGTCGCCTGTGGGAAGGCCTATTGGAAGTAGTAAACTTACAGTAGAGTCAAATTGCTGATTAGGAATGTCAATTACGTTATTTCCAACTTGAGTAATTTGTTCACTTCTGTAAACTATGCTTAAAAGCCCATTTGGATCTTCATACCAATAATCTTCGCCTCTATCAACAACCATTTGCATATCGAGCTTTCCGAAAAAAAGTGGCACGGCCATTTCTGGGTTCCATGATCCACCAGAAAACTTATGTATCTTAAGACGCTCCTTATAACATGAGTCTAATGTTGATAATGTAATTATTCCTATCAATAAACTAAGAAGAAGATATTTTATGTCCATATTTGATTTAGTCATTTACTCTTTTCTTAGTTCAATAAATAATTACTTACAATTCTGTCTTTCACACTTATAAGATGAGTGTCTCCCGATTTAGTTGCTTTATAAATTAAGAAATATTGACTGCCAAGGAATTCTTCATGTTTAGTGAAGACTCCTGATTCATTTCCAAACTCAAAAACATTTTTGTTATTGTTAAAAACAATAATACTGCTGCTGTCCTTTAATATATTTCCAATACTTTGAGGTTTTATACTAAAATCAAAATCAAATTTCTTTGACCATAATAACTGTTGTTTATCGTTATATGCGTAGACTATATTTTTGTCATAAAAGACGAACTCTTTTTTCTTGTCTCCATTTATGTCGAACAAATAAAATCTATGTTTTGGACTAAAGTCTCTATAAAGTACCTTCTTAATGCTTCCGTCTTTGCCAATAGATATTACTCTTCCAGCAATATCAGTTGTTATTAGTTGGTTATTGTATTTATAAAATTTAGTTCTAATATTGTTTGTGAAAGCAAGTTTTGTTTCTATTCTAGCAACACCTTTTCTATTTGAAAACACAACATTTCCACTGGTATCGCAAAGGAGTATGAAATCCTTATTATTTATACTAAAATGCTGAATTGTAGTAGTAATATGCGATGGAAGTGTTGGCAATAACCAGCCATTAGTAATAGAACCATCAATTTGATAATTATGAATTGCCCCATCATTTAGAGGGATTAGTATTCTATAATTTCTTTTATTATCATAATCAATTAGACTTAAAGGAGCGGTGGCTTCTGACTCTAGTTTTACAGGGAAGTTTTCAACAGAATTTCCATTTAGGTCGTACATATACATACTGCTCTTGGAATTAAATAGGAACTGATATTTGCCATTTTTATAATAGTCAACTATTTTAGGAGTACCAATTGGTAATTCAGGAACAGGAATTGCCCATTTTATTTCTCCAATAGAGTTAATCCTATACATTGTATTTTTTTCATCAAAAACAAGGATGTTATTCTCATTTGTATTATGATCTTTTATAATAAACGGACCGGCTTTTATATTATAATCTAAGGCTAGCTGCCAAGAGCTGCTATTTACTTTTTCCTTTATATCATTAGTACTTATATTAATAGATGTAAAAGCGCCATTTGTATTTACAATAAATTGAATACATACATCTCCAAATTTGTTAGGATCAAAATTTGACTTATCTAGGTAAGAAATTGTGGTCTTATTCCAATAAGGGGTAGTTAAATTACTAATAAAATGTGCATTTGCATACAGCATTATATGCGACTCGTTATTTAGAGCCTCACGAAATTCATCAAAGCCCTTCCTTTTGGCAAGAGTTTTTTTAACAAGTATGCTATTGATATAATTCTTAATACTTGCTTTGGAGTTAGCAAACACAACATAGCTATTTGTGGTAATATAATATGTTTCATTTAATGAGCTAAATGCACTTCCAAATAACTTAGGTAATAGATATGGAATGTGAATTTGTTGAATTACAAAAGTACGATAAGTGTCTGTCTCAATAGTTATATCTTTATTATTACAGATTATTGAATTTAGCTCATGCAAACTTTTCCCTGTTTCTTTTAGGTCATATGAGTTCATTAATACAATACTCTGGGGACTTCCGTCATTATTAGCTTTATTTAAATAACATAATGCCAATTCGTTTTTTATCCATGGGTAAAAATACTTACTAATGTCAGTCATTAAATCTGCTTTATATTTCTTAATTGCAGCTACATTTTCAACATTGAAATCTGTTTTACTCTGTTGTTTAATGAATTTATTAAACTCATTGGCTCCCTGATAATATATGAAGCTCGTATTTGATGGAATATTCTCAAAGATATTTATGGTTGGTGCTTCATATTGAGAATAAGTTTTTAACCTACTAGGAATTGAATCTGCAGAATAACTATATCCATTTAAATTAATATTGTCACTATTGGTTTTAATATCTAATACAGAATATTGAGTAAATTGTTTTAATTGTTTTATGGTATTTGAATATTTATTCTCGCTTAATGAAGAAATAATTTTATAAAAATAATTGTGGTTTATATAAATATTTGCGGAAGCGTTTTTCCCTGCAATTTTAATAATCTGTTTGATGCTTTTAGCTTTATTCTCCGATTCTATTTTTTGCTCGCCTATTACTTTCTTGATAAGAGATTCGTTTTTACTAATGCATATATTACCAATTATATTTGCTATATAATAATTGTCTTCTGTGTTTATATATTGGAATTTATAAATATCATTGTCTTCATATTCAGAAATAGAGTATTTACCAATTGTATTTAAAAGCTTGTTAATGTTCTCGTTAGGTATTATCTTATCAAAAGATATACTTAATAAACTATTAAACTTAGTATTGCCAACATAGTGTAACGAATAATATACCTTAGGTTTACTGAGATTATTTTTACTTATGATTTTAGTAGTATTCCATACAGAATCCATTGTTGCAAAAAGCAATGACACATTATTGTCAACTTCAATAATATCCCATATTCTATATGCAGCATTTAGCTCAGGTCGCAATTTTGAATAGTCTGCAGCGCCAAAAATAAGTGCTGCATTATTAGGAATAATATACAAGGCATCCTTAGGTTGTTTGCTAATTTGAGTATATTTAATATACGCAAAATATAATCCCAATAATACAATAACTGCTATTATAATATATAGTAAAGACTTTATAAACTTCATTAAATAATTCTAAACATTTGTGTTATATTTTTTTATACAGTTAATAACTATAATCTTATTGCTATCAGTTATTAATCATCAAAAGTAAGAAAAAAATCTTCCCATTTTAGGATAAAAGATTATATAGTATTATTTTTAAAAAAATCGTATATTTGATAAAATATTTAAATGTATATCTAATGAATAAAGATACTGAATCAAGAAAAGAGATTATTAAACTTTTAGCTACGAAATCGGTAACTAAATACGAGACTTTTGATAATACTGCAATTGTATTTGAACAAATAAAAAGTTCATTAAAAGAGCTTGCTAGTCAAGTTAAATCTGAGCTTAAGGAATTGGGTAAGAATATTCCTGTGGAGTATCAAGAGCGAGGAAAGTTTGAGGTAGAGTTTAAAGTAGCTGGAGACCTATTATTATTTTATATGCATACAAATATCTTTGAATTTCCAAAATCACATGCAGTAGTGCAGCAAAGTTATTTAAAGGAAGACCCAACAAGATCATATTGTGGTGTTATAAGTGTATATAATTTTTTGGCAGACTCATTTAAGTATAATAGAATTAATGATGTAGGCTATTTAGTCAGTCGTATATTTATTAATAAGGATAATCATTTTCTATTGGAAGGCAAAAAACAATTGGGTTTTATGTTTAATAATTTTAGTACTCAAAAAATGAATAATGATTCTTTGCAAAAAATACTAGAAGCCGCACTTGCGTATTCAATTGAGCTTGACTTGCTGGTGCCAACTTTTAATTCAGTTAGCATTGTGAGTGTGGCAGAGATGCAAGATATCACATCGAGCATGGCTTTAAAGACGGGTAAGCCACTGGGATTCAGATATAAAGTAGGTAAGTAGGGATGGTCTAAAAAAAATAGATTTATTTTGAATATATTATTAGGATGTGTAAAAATAAAGTATATCTTTGCAGTCCAATTAGAGAGAGGTAAAACCTCTTGAAAATGGTCCGTTCGTCTAGGGGTTAGGACGCCAGGTTTTCATCCTGGTAACAGGGGT
>JAOZPM010000224.1:0-2715 GCA_029932765.1 Bacteroidales bacterium
GGATATTTCAACAAATTCACCATTACTTAATAAGGGAATAAATACTACATCTATGACTGCTCAAGATTTTGCAGGAAATAATAGACTTGTATCTGATACAATAGATGTTGGAGCATTTGAGGTGCAAATTTCCTCAAGGTTTATAGATATTCAACCATCAGATGAAAGTGTTTGTGTTGGGTTTAGTAGTAGTTTTGCTGCCCATGCTTCAGTAGAAGCACAATATCAATGGCAAAAAGATGGAAACAATATTGCAGGGGCTACAAATTATATTCTTAATAATAATAATATAGCATTATCTGATACTGGAGAGTATAATTGTATTATTAGTAATGCATTTGGAACAATTAGTACTGATACCGTTAATTTATCAGCTATGGTTTCTCCAACTATTATTAGCTCTCCACAATCAACAAATGAATGCTTTGGATCAAGCGTTACTTTTAGTGCCGAGGCAGGAGGAACTACTCCAATTGAATATCAATGGTATAATACAAATAGCTCTCTTCAGAGCTCCGGTGGTAACTCAAGTGCCCAACCTTTTGAAATAGGGGATGATTCTGTGAGGAATACTGCTAATGCTTATCCTTCACCTTTCGCTAATTACTATCATGGAGCCAAACATCAGTTTTTGATTTTGGCATCAGAACTAACAGCAATGGATATCGTTGCTGGAGATATTACAACTTTAGGCTTTGATGTGTTTGCATTAAATGCATGCCCATCATTATCTAATTTCGAGATAAAAATTGGTCCTACAAATACTACATCATTTAGTACAAGCTGGGAAACAGGTTTGACATCTGTTTATTCTGTAGCTTCGTATCAGCCTACTGCTGGATGGAATAATTTTGGATTTATTAATGCTTTTAATTGGGATGGTTCTTCTAATATAGTAATAGAAATTTGTAGTAATAATTCTTCATGGATAAATAGTGGTAATGCTACAGTAAATCAATCAAATACAGCATTTAATTCAAGTTTGTATTATAAAGCAGATAATAATACTGTTTGTATAAATCCTGGAAATGGTATAGCTAGTTCAAAGCGCCCAAATATTAGATTAGTAGCTCAAGGGCTTAGTGTATCTAATACTTCAACATATTCTATAAACTCTATTTCAGCAAATGATGCTTCAAACTATTATATGGTTGCTACAAATACTTGTGGAATAGCTCAATCTACAGGAGCTATATTAGGAGTAAATTACGCACCTACATTAACATCAATATCTTCTGTTGACGATATATGTGAAGATGCTTCCTATACGTATTCAACAACAACTAGTCAAGGTACATCACCTATGACATACCAATGGTTTCATGGTGGAGATACTATTGTTGCTGCCAATTCTTTGAGTTATAATATTACCAATAGTGATACTTCTAATGCAGGGCTTTATTTATGTAAGGCTACTAATATGTGTGGTACTGATTCAACAAATATTTCAGTACTAACTGTAAATGAAAAGCCGGAGATAACGTCACAATCTTCTTCGCAAACTGTTTGTGAAAATCAGAGTATTACTATGTATATATCTTCGACCGGAACCGCTCCTTTAACATACCAATGGTATGAGGGAGCTGATCTAATTGTTGGAGCAACTAATAATTCATATACAATTAATACGGTATCTACTTCTGATGCAAGTACATATTATTGTAAAGTTAGCAATGGTTGTACTTCTACACCAGTAGCAAGTACAGGTATTGTACTTACTGTAGATGAGGCACCAAGTATAAGCTCACAAACATCTACAATTGAGATTTGCGAGGGTACTCCTGCCAATTTTAGTACTACAGCCAATGGCACTGCTCCATTATCTTATCAATGGTATGATGCAAGTGGAAGTATTGCTTTGGCTACAAATAATACTTACGATATTAGTAGCACAGGAACAGGCGATGCTGGGAATTATTATTGTATAATTACTAATACATGTGGTAGTGAAAATTCTAATCCAATACCATTAACTATTAATACAGTACCAAGTATTATATCTCAGCCTTCAGATGCTACTAAATGCGAAAATCAAAGTTCTATGTTTGATGTGCAAGCTAATGGTACAGCTACTTTAAATTACCAATGGTATAAAGGTGGTTCGCAAATTAGTGGAGCAACAGCTTCGTCATTATTAATATCACCAATAACAACAAATGATGATGCAAATTATTATTGTAAAATAACTAATTTATGTGGAAATATTTCTTCTAATACAATTGCTTTAACAGTAAATACAAATGTAAATATAACTGCACAATCAAATTCTCAAACTTTTTGTGAAGGAACAAGTCCTTCATTTAGCATAACAACAACAGGTACAAACCCAATAACTTATCAATGGTATAATGAAGATGGAGCTATTGCTGGCGAAGTCAATAATAGTTATAATATTGCTTCTTTGGATACTGCTGACGAAGGTGCTTATTATAGTATTGCAACAAATATTTGTTCTAGCTCATATTCTAATAATATTATTTTAGGAGTAAATCAAGCTCCAAATATTGTTAATGCACCGGCTTCTTCCACCGTTTGTGAAAACTTAAGTGCAGTATTTAATGTAAGTTCTGAAGGTACTTCACCAATTACATATCAATGGTATGATGATAATGGTGCTATTACTGGTGCTACAAATGGTTCTTATATAATTCCTCAGGTAAATACTGCTGATATAGGATCATATTATGTAAAAGCAAGTAATATTTGTGGAAATGA
>JAOZPM010000100.1:0-10507 GCA_029932765.1 Bacteroidales bacterium
ACTATAAAAGTCCGTTCTGAGCAAACGGACTTTTTTTATGCCCTTTTTTTATTTATTCTCATTTTACATTTAATAACACCAACCCACTATTATACAGATATTAACCATTGGTGAAATCTTAATTGGATTAGTACCTCTCAGCCTAAAATACTAACAACAATACATAATAATAGAATTGAAGTAATCTAAAGTTACTAATTACAGAAACGCTATATATCTTTACTAAAAAAATCTATGATCAACTATTTCACACTTAACCATTTCATAACTATATAATTATCACAAAACATGCTTTATAAATTATCCTTAATGCAGATTTACATATTTCCTAAGAAAATATCACAATTACTCAATGTAGAACTACAATAATGAGACGCTATTCCCAAAACGACACACTCTAAAAAAAATATCATTAATCATATATAACTGTCAACTAGCATATAAATTGAAATAACTAATTGTGGCATATAAATTGCGCCATCTGAAATTCAGAAGAGATTCCCCATCTCTTTATTTTAGTTTTAGTTTTATAGTAGTTAGTATTTAAGTCCGCCTTCTGCGGACTTTTTTTTATTCAATTTTTTTTTAAATAAAATAATAAGCAAAACACCTAATAAATACCCAAATTGTTACTATTTTTATTAGCATATTATTCTTATATTTGTAACCTATTTAAAGGACAAAATAATTAAAACAATAAACAATGAATACAAATATTGAAAAGGTAAGAAATATCCTTTTAGATCTTAATTTCTTAATAATACACGAAGATAAAGATGATGGCATATTCGTAATAAACATGCCTGATAATGGAGTTAACAATCTAATAATAAGCTGTGATGATTCCATTATAATCATGGAACAATTTTTATTTGAAATAAAAAATGAAAGCCTTGAAATGTACAAAAATCTATTAATAAAAAATAGAGATATTATCCATGGGGCTTTTGTATTAGACAAAACAGGTAATAAGGTTATTTTCAGAGACACACTACAAATAGAAAATATTGATAGAAATGAAATTCAGGGCTCAATTAATGCACTGACTGTATTACTAAGTGAATACGCTAACGAAATAATAAATTACTCAAAATAGAATAAAAAAAACGATATGGGAATATTAAATAGAATTTTTAAGATAGGCCAAGCTGAAACCAATTCTGCACTGGATAAGATAGAAGACCCAATAAAGATGACCGAGCAAGGCATTAAGGACTTAAAAAAGGACCTTGACAAAAGCCTTCAAGCAATGGCCGAGATAAAAGCTTTAGAGATCCGCTCTCGTGGCGAAATGAATACAGCTAAAGTTAGAGCTGCTGACTATGAGAAAAAAGCTATGCTCTTATTGCAAAAAGGTCAGAATAGTGAATTAGATGCTACCGAAGCAGACCGATTAGCCTCTGAAGCGCTAATAAAGCAACAAGAGAATAATGAAACAATGCAGCGCGCAAAAAAAGAAGTTGATAAATTGGAAGGAAACATTGCCAATTTAGATTCTGCTGTAAAGAAAATAAGGTCTAGTATTAGTAGTTGGGAAAACGAACTTCGTACTCTAAAAGCACGAGCTAAAGTTAGTTCTGCTACAAAGAAAATAAATAAGCAGATGGCTAATATTGATAGCTCATCTACAGTATCGATGCTTGAGCGCATGAAAGATAAAATAGCAGAAGACGAGGCTCTTGCTGAATCCTATGGTGAAATAGCAAATGAAAGCAAAAGTATTGATGACGAGCTAGATAACGCTCTAGCTAGCGACCCTAAAACTCAAGCAACAGAATCGCTTGCAAATCTGAAAGCTAAAATGGGAATGTAAATTATTATAGTAATACTATAATGATTTTATAAGAAGATAGCATATTACTTATACGGATAAACATTGAATCGTTTAATATTAAAATGGTTTTTGTTTATCAGTATAAGTATTTGTCCTTTTATAATTTTATCAATTAATAGTTTAAATTATGGGATTATTTAGCCGATTTAAGAAAAAAAGAAAACCCAGTTACGACCCTAATAATATTACGGTTGAAGATTTAGCTCAAGGATTTATTTTTGAATACAATCTAGAAACTTGGGAGATAGTTGAGGAGTATGAATATGATTGGGGTGACAACTTTTATACTAAAGAATTTAAAATTAGTAATGGAAATAAAACTCACTATCTTTCCATTGAAGATGATGATAGTTTAACTATTACACTTACTAATAAAATTAAACTTAGAAGTATAGAAAGTGATGTGGCTGATAGTATTATAAAATTTGCTGAAGCACCTCGTGAAATTATATACAAAAATAAAAAGTACTACTTAGAAAAAGAATCTCCAGGATATTTCAGAAATATTAGCAAAGATGCTAACGACTGGGATGAATTTGTATCGTGGGACTATTATGACGAAAAAGAAGAACTTTATATTTGTATTGAGCAGTGGGATGAAAAAGAATTTGAAGCATCAGCAGGCATAATAATCAAAGAATTTGAGATTTCAAATATTCTACCACGATAACTACTATTATAATTAAAATATAACGGTATTTATAAAAGTCTTTATATAAACAGCACACTGTACATTATTACAAAAATAACTTTAATATATGAAAACACTAAAATTCACTTTAATTGCACTGCTCATATTATTATTGGCTTCATGTGGATCTGATACAAAGAAATTTGTAAAGAACCCTGTAGACATTATGATAAAAGACATGAGTAATTTGAATTCATTTGTAATAATTCTTTACGATATGGATTATTTTGAGGATGAAAATGCATACAAACATCAATATCAGATATTAAAAGATGATATTGACACAGTAACCTCAGAAACAACTTCTTGGCTTGTTGTAAGCGATGTGTTTTTTAAGCAGCATCAGGAAGATATGGGAATGGAAGTTGCCTCAAAAAAGGACGGAGTAGTTACTAAAGTTGTATCGCCTGCCGGATACTCAAATTATGTTGGTAACGAAAAATATGGAAATTGGCAGCGCAATAGTAGCGGTGGTAGTTTTTGGGCTTTTTATGGGCAATATATGTTTATGAGTCATATGTTCAGAATGAGTATGTTCCCTGTTTCGCATGGATATTACAATAATTACAGAAGCAATTATTATGGCCGCCAAGGTTATTATGGAAATAATGGAGCTCGCACCTATGGGACTTCTAGCGCATACAATAAAGGCAGAACAAACTCCCGATGGAATAAAAGACCATCCTCTTTCAAACAAAATGTAAGAAATAGAGTTAGCCAAAGCACTGCAGCCAAATCACATACACGATCAAGGTACAGCCAATCGCGTAGCCGATCAAGATCTGGAAGTTATGGCAAATAATTTCATATATAATTTTCGTAATAACCCAATAAAAAGCAAATAACATGACTGATACAAATATAGATTACATATTAGAACCGGCTATTTATATGATAGTTACATTTATAATGTTTGTAATTGGTAAATATATTTATCAATTATTTCATCCAAAAATTAATGTCAAAAACGAATTAGTTATAGAGGATAATCTGGCTTTTGCTATTGCTCATACCGGCTATTTTGTCGGCTTACTAATTGCCATAGGAAGTGCTATTGTTGGCCCATCTCACGGACTTATAATAGACCTTATTGATATTGTTGTTTATGGATCTTTAGCTATTATTCTTCTAAATATTTCTACAATTATTAATGATAAATTAATCCTTTATAAATTTGATGTTAGAAAAGAGATAATAGAAGACAAAAATGAAGGCACTGGTGCTATTGAAGGCGCAAGTGCTATTGCTGCGGGGCTTATTATTTATGGTTCGGTAAGTGGCGAGACTGACTATTTAGCATTTGGAGTATTCACATCGGTAGCTTTTTGGTTAATAGGTCAGGCAATAATGATTTTAACTGCCTGGGTTTATAACCTTATAACATCTTTTGATGTTCACGAACAAATAGAAAAAGACAATGTAGCCGTGGGTGTAGGTTTTGCAGGTGCTATAATAGCCATTGCAAACCTTATTAGATTTAGCTTAATGGGCGATTTCATTGATTGGACAAGCTCTCTTACAAAGATTGCAGCTTATGTAATAATTGGCTTTGTATTTTTAATAATAACACGATTTATAGCAGACAAAGTTCTATTGCCAGGGCAAAAACTTACTGACGAATTAATAAATCAAGAGAAACCAAATGTAGGCGCAGGAATCATTGAAGCCTTTGCATATATTGGTGGTTCAATACTAATAACATGGTCACTATAAATGCTTAAATCTAATATTCTAAAATTAGCCCTTTTTGCTACAGGCCTTTCAGGAATTGTTGCAGAATATATACTAGGCACTTTAGCAACATACCTTTTGGGAAACTCTGTTGTGCAGTGGACTATGATTATTTCTGTAATGATGTTCTCCATGGGACTTGGCAGTAGATTTACAAGGCATATCGAAGGTAATTTATTGGCGAAGTTTATTATTATTGAATTTGCTCTTTCAATATTTGTTTCCTATACTTCTGTGTTAGCATATACTACGGCAGCATTATCTGAATATGCTGGTTTTGTAATCTATTCACTAAGTATAATAATTGGAATCTTTATTGGAATGGAAATTCCCATTGTGATACGCTTAAATGATGAATTTGAGAAACTACAAATAAATGTATCCTCAGTAATTGAAAAAGATTATTATGGCAGCCTTCTGGGAGGAGTATTTTTTGCTTTTATAGGCCTACCCTATCTTGGCTTAACATATACACCTTTTGTGCTTGGAATGGTAAATCTTATTATTGCCATTATGCTAATGTTTTTTCTCAAAGATGGACTTGGTAGCCTTAGAAAAATACTTAATATATCTGCTATTGGAGTTATTTCATTAATAATAATAGGAGCTATTTTTGCGAAGCCTATTATTTTATTTGGAGAGCAGCATAAATATAAAGACTTAATAGTATATCAAGAGCAATCGCAGTATCAGAAAATTGTAATTACAAAATGGAAAAATAATCACTGGCTATATCTTAATGGTAATCACCAGCTTAGCTCGTTAGATGAAGTAATGTACCATGAACCTATTGTGCACCCAATTATGAAACTAGCAAAGCATCCTCAAAGCATTTTGGTTATGGGAGGTGGAGATGGTTGTGCTGTTCGCGAAATATTAAAATATAATTCAGTAAAGAATATCACTTTGGTAGATTTAGACCCTGCAATGACTAATTTGGGAATGAATAATGAGATTCTTCGCAAAATGAATAAATCATCATTTCATAATTCTAAGGTAAAAATTATAAATCAGGATGGATACCAATATTTAGATACTACTAATGAGTATTATGATGTAATAATAGTTGATTTGCCCGATCCACGCACAGTGGAGCTTGGTAGGTTATATTCTTATGAATTTTACCAATTATGTAATAAGCATCTTCGTAAAAACGGCTTAATGATTACTCAAGCAGGAAGCCCATATTTTGCAACAAATGCTTTTCGTTGTATTGATAAAAGCATGGACGAAGCTGGGTTTGCAACTCTTGCTATGCACAATCATATTATTACTTTAGGAGAATGGGGCTGGATATTAGGTGCAAAAAATATAAGTAAAGAAAAACTGCTGCAAGAAGCTAAAAGTATTAGTTTTGTAGATATAGAAACAGAGTGGATTAATAATGAATCAATGCAATTAATGACTTCTTTTGGTAAAAATATTTATCCTAACACAAAAGATTCTGTAAAAATTAATAAAATTCACGACCCCGTACTTTATAAATATTATTTGGATGGAAATTGGGATTTATATTAACGATTATTTAAGAAAATGAAAGCAATAATATATAATTATAAAATATGGATTAATGAAACTGAGCCTAAGAGATTAGTCCCTATTCTCAATGAACTTTTGCATAAGTCTGATTATAAAGTTCTTAATTTTGTAGAACACAATTTTTCTCCACAGGGCTATACCTGCTTATGGCTATTAGCAGAAAGTCATCTAGCATTGCACACATTCCCAGAAGAAAATAAATCATATATTGAATTAAGCAGCTGTAATGAGATAAATAATCATAGCTTTATAGAAAAAATAAATTCTTGGATTAAGGAGAATGGTTTGGAATCAAAATCAGCAAAACAGCAAATAACAAAACCATAATCTATGTTTTCTAAAAAAATAAATTTAATAATCACCCTAATTGGATTTCTATTATTCATCATGTTTTCGTGGCTATTATTAAGCTTTGAAAAAGGTGATGAAACAGGGAGTATCAAAAGTATTAGTGATGTATTATGGTATGCCATTATAACTCTTACTACTGTAGGTTATGGCGACTATTTTCCGGTTACACAAGGAGGCAAAATTATATCATTATTTTTTGTGATTTCAAGCCTTGGCGTATTAGGTTTTTTCATTAGTAGATTAACAAATAAAATTCAAAATCATATGGAACTTAAAAAGAACGGACATTTTGGAACAAATTTCGAAAATCATTTTGTAATATTCGGATGGAATACTTTTGGGCAATATGTTGTAGAACAAATAATTAAAGCAAATAGTAAAGTTGCTATTATTACTGACAAAAAGAAAGATATTGATATTATTAGCAATACTTATTCCGATGATAACTTATTTGTTCTTTTCTCCGATTATAAAAATTTTGAAGAAATAAAGAAGGCTAATGTTGATAAAGCTTCAACTTTATTTGTTAATTTTAATAGCGACACCGACACTTTAGTTTATTTGGTAAATCTAAAGAAACACTTTCCGGATATTAATTATGTAGTATCATTAAACAACCCTGACCTTAAAGAAACTTATAAAACCATAGGCACAACATATGTTATTTCCAAGAATGAGATCGCATCAAAACTTGTTGCTAGTTATATTTTTGAACCCGATGTGGCTGAGTTTACAGAAGACATAATTGCAACTTCAGATATAGATGATGAATTTGACTTTCTACAATACGAAGTTACGGCTACAAATCCGTATTTAGGAATGAAATATATAGATGTATTTATTGCTGCAAAAAAAGAACTTAATGCTATTGTATTAGGCCTTAGCAGTAATGTTAGTGGAAAGAGGATTCTTCATAAAAACCCTAAAGACGATACTATTATTAATAAAGGTGATTATATCCTTATTATTTCGGATGGTAATAGCAAAAAGCAAGTTGAGAGCACATTTGGAGTAAAAGAAGGAAGGCGTTATTAACAAGCTAAATCAATCAATTTTTCTTAGCCAAATAATTATAAAAATTACTCATAAATAGCCTACCTTTGCACTCGCAAAAAATAGGCATATTAGAAATGTATTGATCTATTGATTGAATACATTAATTAGAATAAAACAATATAAATTATGAATAAAGATACGATACTAGGTTTCTTTTTTATTTTCTTGATTTTGGTAGGCTACTCATGGTATGTGGCCCCTTCTGAACAAGAGATTGCACAACAACAAAAAGAATTGGCAATTCAAGATTCATTACGCGAAATTCAGAAAGAGCAATCAAGAATTGCAGAAACTGATCGCAAAAGGATGAAAGCTGCTGATGATGTTGAACAACAGACTACCATTGCAGAACCCGTAACTGATGACACTTCTCTTAACAAAATGCAATTACAGAAGTTTGGCAATTACGCAGCAGTTAGTAAGGGCGAAGAGAAAGAATATACAATTGAAAATAATAAAATAAAGCTGAGAATTTCTACCAAAGGTGGTAATATTACTTATGCCGAATTAAAAGATTATCATACATACGACAGCCTCCCACTAGTGCTTTTTGATAAAAATACTGCTAGTATAAGCTATAGACTTAATGATAAGCAAGTGGAAACAAAATCATTGTATTTTCAACCTATTGTAAAAGACGGTGACGATTTAGAAGATAGCGTATTTGTAAAAGATGGTGAGACATATAGTTTTGCTATGCGCATATATCCTAATGATGATAATGGAAATATTCTTAAAGATAAATACTTAGAATTTGCATACACAATTACTGGTGATGATTATATGATTGATTATAATCTTAATATGCAAGGCATGGCTAATTATGTTGCTCCTGGATATAATGATATCCCATTATATTTGAATATGAATATGATGACTCAGGAAAAAGATGCAATGCAGGAAGCTAAGCATACAGGTATCTTATATCGCTATCAGGGAGAGGACGAAAGTGTAGACGAGCTATCATTAACATCTATTGATGAAGAAAAAGAATCTCTTTCTACTAAAGTAAAGTGGATTTCTTTCAAACAACAATTCTTTGCATTTACAATTATTGCAGAAGATCATTTTGCTAAAGCTGAGATTGTTCAAAAAGGTGATGAAGCTCCTAGCAACCCTAAGTTTTTAAAGAGTATGCGTGCTGATATAAGCATCCCTCTTTCTAGTAATTCAGATTTTCAGTCAGTTCCAATGCATATGTATATGGGGCCTAATAAATACGATATACTTCGTAAATACAATCTAGATTTGGAACGCCAAATTCCACTTGGATGGGGAATTTTTATTCTTCATTGGATCAATAGGTTTATAACTATCCCTATTTTTAATTTTTTAAGTGGTTTTGGGTGGAATTATGGTATTATTATCCTTGTTCTTACAATTCTACTAAAAATCGCACTCTTCCCTATTGCATATAAAACATATATGTCGTCGGCAAAAATGAGAGTTCTAAAACCTGAGATTGATGAATTGGGAAAGAAATATCCTAATAAGGATGACTCAGTGAAGAAGCAACAAGCAACAATGTCGTTATACAAAAAAGCTGGAGTTAATCCTATGGCAGGTTGTGTACCAATGTTATTGCAGATGCCTATTCTTTTTGCTTTATTCCGCTTCTTTCCTGCGGCTATAGAGTTGCGTCAGCAAAGTTTCCTTTGGGCAGATGACCTTTCTGCTTACGATTCAATATTTGAATGGTCTGCACAAATTCCATTACTTAGTACATTCTATGGTAATCACATAAGTTTATTCACTCTATTGATGACAGTATCTACTATCTTCTATACTAAGATGAATAATCAGATGATGAGCTCATCGCAACAAATGCCCGGTATGAAAACCATGATGTATTTGATGCCAATTATGTTCTTAGGATTCTTTAATAATTACGCTTCAGGACTAAGTTATTACTATTTCTTAGCCAACGTTATTACTTTTAGTCAAATGTATCTTATGCGTCGCTTTGTTAATGAAGACGAAATACGATCTAAGTTAGAAGCTAATAAGAAGAAGCCTACTAAGAAGTCAAAGTTTCAGGCTAAAATTGAAGAAATGGCTAAACAAAAAGGATATCAACAAAAGAAATAGTATTTCTTTTAGCAATAAGTCAAAAGCCCTAAGAATTTAAATTCTTAGGGCTTTTTGTTTTTGGTTGATAGTTTAGTTTTGTTTACTATGTATAAAAAAAGCTGCTCTTAAAGAGCAGCTTTATCAAATCTTATTGTTTGACAAATTGTTTTGTCAATAATTCATTCTCAGATTTCAGTTGAATTACATACATCCCTTTAGGAAGTATTGATATATCCAATTTATAAATTTCTATTTGAGATGGTATATTTTCTGTCATCAATTGTTTTCCTGTTAAATCTAACACTGTCATTTCAAATGCACCAGTATTTCTTAACTGTATATTTAATACATCAGTTGAGGGATTTGGAAAAATACTAAATGAATTTTTCTGACTTTCATTATTAATTCCAGTACTAAGGTCTTCGGTATATGTATAATTAGTGTTATAAATAACATCTCCAGAAGTAGCACTATTCCCATTGGCAGCATTCAAAGCCGCATAGAAAGTTATACTTCCACTACCACTAACAGGAGCAATCCAGTCAAATGACCATGATTTGCTATCATTGGAAGGAGTAGTACCACTGCTAGTGTGAGTAACAGCATGCTGCATATTAGTAAGTTCTGTTTCAGCAGTATTAGTTATAGTAAATACTCCCATTTTAGCATTAGCATCACCCTCGGCGGTAATTTCAAAACCAAAATTAGCAACACCAGAATGTGTTCCTGTAAGGGTAATCGTATAAGTTGTTCCTGCCACATATCCCTCATCTGGAATATTAGTTGAAATCCAACTAGTTGCTGTTTGTGTAGTTCCTGTATGGCAAGCTGTACAATTTGCCCCATCTGCCGGAGACCCAGTTTTTGCACCTGGCGAGTGTGAAGAGTTTGACAATGCCGACATTAGAATAATCGCCAAAGAAAAGGCAGTAATAGAAAGTAAAAATTTGCGTTTCATATTCATTTTTTTATGATTAATATTTCACAAATGTACCCTATTTAGTTCCAGATAATAAATCCTTTGATATATATCATATTATTTAACAATTTGGAAGACTGAACCCTCCACTTTTGGTTTCTTCTCATAATATTTATGCATATTGAAAATAAATCACTAATCCACTTAAAATTTCATTCCAATAAAATATTACTTGAGAAAATATTGAATAATTAAAAAAATAGTAACTAATCAGTGTGAATGGGAATATGATAAATAATCGTAATTATCATTAGCT
>JAOZPM010000101.1:0-10473 GCA_029932765.1 Bacteroidales bacterium
CCCCAATTATCTCTATCCAAACTACGATACTGTATAGCTTCCGAAAGATGATCGTTATTTATATCTTTTGCAGCATCAAGGTCGGCAATAGTTCGTGCTACTTTAAGTATTCTATCGTAAGCCCTAGCAGAAAGCCCTAATTTTTCCATGGCTGTTTTTAATAATTCCATTCCTTCCTTACCCACTTGACAGTACTCTCGTAATTGCTTAGAATTCATTTGTGCATTGGCATGAATATTAGTAGCTTCCTCAAATCTCTTTTCCTGTATTTCTCTTGCTGCAATTACACGTTTTCGAACCTCTTTACTCTTCTCTGATTTTCGCATCTCTGACAATTCTCTAAAAGGCACAGGAGTAACCTCCACATGAAGGTCTATTCGGTCTAAAAGTGGACCAGATATTTTATTAAGATATTTCTGTACCATACCTGGAGCACAAACGCAAGCTTTATCAGGATGATTATAATATCCACATGGGCAAGGGTTCATACTAGAAATAAGCATAAAACTTGCCGGATAATCTACAGAAAATTTCGCCCTAGAAATGGTAATACTTCTATTTTCCATGGGTTGGCGCATTACTTCTAATACGGTACGCTTAAATTCTGGCAGTTCATCCAAAAAGAGAACGCCATTATGTGCCAATGATATTTCGCCAGGCTGTGGATAAGTGCCACCGCCTACCAAGGCAACATCAGAAATTGTATGATGTGGAGCGCGAAATGGGCGTACTGAGATTAATGATTGATCAGTTGACGAAGTTAAGCCTGCCACAGAGTGTATCTTTGTGGTTTCTAATGCTTCGTGTAAATTTAGTGGAGGTAATATCGAAGGTAAGCGTTGTGCTAACATTGTTTTTCCTGAGCCCGGAGGACCTATCATTATAACATTATGACCACCTGCAGCAGCTATTTCTAAAGCACGTTTAATATTCTCTTGTCCTTTTACATCCTCAAAATCAAACTCATAATCATTAAGCTGATTGTTGAATTTCTCGCGAGTATTAACAACAAACTTCTCTGGCTCAATACCTTCATCAAAAAATGCAATTACCTCCTTTATATTATCAACGCCATAAACATCAAGATTGTTTACAATTGCAGCTTCCATAGCATTATGCTTTGGCAATATCAATCCTTTAAATCCTTTTTCTCTAGCTTCAATGGCTATTGACAAAGAACCTTTTATTACCTGCACTCCTCCATCAAGGCTTAGCTCGCCCATTAGAAGATAATCAGCAAAGCGATCGTTATTTATTTGCTCAGAAGCGCCTAATATTCCTATTGCAATTGGCAAATCATAGGCAGAACCTTCTTTACGAATATCTGCTGGAGCCATATTAATAACCGTTTTGCGGCCAGGCATTTTATAATCATTATTTGTTAGTGCAGCATGTATTCTCTGTTGACTTTCTTTCACAGCATTATCAGGAAGACCCACAATATGCATTGCAATTCCTTTACTAATATTCACCTCTATGGTTATTTTTATTGCATCAATACCATGCAATGCTGCTCCGAAAGTCTTTACTAACATAAACCTATATTTCTAAAATAAATAATCTAATCCTATATAAAGGCCACTACTACCATCTTGTGGATTTCCTGCCATTCCATAATCAACGGCTACAATAAAGTTGTGATTTACAGCGAAATGTAGGCCAAGTCCATAACTAATATGAATACTCTCTGCAGAATAATCAAGTTCCTCTATATTTTCGTCTCTTGTATTTCCATAACCAGCAGTTACACCATCAGTATTAAATGCATGCATTTGTACCACCTGAGCAGCATCAGTAAAACCACTTAAAGTTATTGAAAAATTTTGATTTAGCAATACCGTTTCTAAAAACTTATAGCGAATTTCAATATTTCCTAAAACAGCGCCATCGCCAACAATACGATTTCTCTTAATACCACGTAATGTTTTAGAACCACCAAGGCCATCTTTAGTATCTTTAGACCTGAAATAAAATGGCATCATATAAAATGGTATTTCACCACCTATTAATCCTTGATAATTTAAACGATATGCTAAAGTTACTTTCTTTTTATAAAGATTAAAATACTGACGGTAAGTTAATGAGATTTTAGTGTAAGAAAACTCATTACCAAGAAAACCTGGCGCAGTAAGAATTATAGCTTCCGACCATATCCCTTTAGTAGTACTATGTTCATTATCCCTACTATCGTATACTACTCCTAATTTTACAATGTTTGTATTTCCTCCTGTAGCTTGAGCCTCAGGTATTACTCCCCACTCTACATATTTATCATAAAGAGCTGCAGTATCTGGCAAAAGGTCATCACCGTCTTTTCCATCATTAAGAGTTTCTAAATCTACCGATTTAATATCTATTCCATAATGCACAATACCAGCTAACCAACGCCAATTATCACCATATAGTTTTCCTTGAAAATCAGCTTTTAATCGTAACATTTTTCTATCATGTCGATAGTATAATCTACTAATATACGCTGCATCATCAGCATTTAAATATTCATCTCCAAAATAAGACTTATAACCATTAAATCCATAAAAGTCTAGTGCTTGCTCAGTAAAATAACTTACTTCAACATTCATTCTACCATTAGGAATCAATGTTCTATTATCATATAGAATAATATTTTTGCCACTACCCTTTGTTGTTCTTGACCACTCCAAATATAATTTATGATTATACATCGGGTAATTTGAACCATCACCATAATGATAGACTGTACCAATTACTCCATACAAAAACCCCATATCCGAATCATAAGCCAATGCTGGAATTGCCGCAAAGCCAAAGCCTGTTTTTACTTCCTGTTTAGTTTCTTCTGCTGTGGTATTATCAACATTCGTTGTGTCTGTCTGCGAATATACATCTAGTCCTAAAAAAGAAAAAGCAATTATTAGGCTTAGTATCCAAAGTAGTTTTATTCTCATATTTATTTGATTTTAGTTAATTTAGCTACAAAGCTAATGTATTTAATGTAATTATCGACAAATATTGTTTTTCTTTATGAATAATTCAATTACTTAATTAATCTATTAACAGCCAATTATCAAGTTTAGTTTTAAATATTTTCTTTTGTTCAGCTGTTGCCCAGCAAACATCTATAGCATTTCGTGATAGCTTATACAAATCATCAACTGATAAATCTAATGCTTCTGATATTGCAATAAAATTATCATTCATATAACCACCAAAATATGCGGGGTCATCAGAATTAACGGTAACTTTCAATCCAAAATCAAGCATTTTCTTAATTGGATGCAATTTCATATCATTTACCACCTTCAGCTTCAAATTTGATAAAGGGCAAAGCGTTAATCCTATTTTACGATGCATAAGTTCGGCAAGTAAACGAGGGTCTTCCATTGCACGATTTCCATGGTCAAGGCGGTTTATTTTGAGCAACAAAAGGCTATCCCAGATATATTCTGCAGGGCCTTCTTCGCCAGCATGAGCTACTCTCTTATAATTTTGCGCAGCAGCCATTTCATATACTTTCTGAAATTTATCGGGAGGATTTCCCAGCTCAGAAGAATCTAAACCTATAGCAATAAATTTATCACGGAATGGCTCTGCCATTTTCAATATATCTATAGCAGCAGCTTCACTCAAATGACGAAGGAAACTTAAAATCAATTTGCTGGAAACTCCCAAATTTTTTTCTGCATCATCCATTGCTTTTGTAATACCATAAACTACCGTTTCAAAAGCTATTCCCCTATCGGTATGCGACTGTGGGTCAAAGAATATTTCGGCATGAAGTACATTATTTTCTTTAGCCTTTTCGAAATAAGCATAAGTCAAATCGTAGAAATCTTGTTCCTCTTGCAAAACATTGCATCCAGCATAATATATATCCAAAAAATCCTGTAAGTTATTGAAATCATATGCCTTTCGTAATTCTTCTATTGAAGAATATGGGAGTGCTATATTATTTCTTTTACCAATCTCAAACATAAGTTCTGGCTCAAAAGTTCCTTCAATATGCAAATGAAGTTCTACTTTTGGTAACAATTCTATCCTTTTTTTCATATTTTTATAAATATCTATTATTTTCTGAACTATTCTCCTTTTATTTCTCGATATCGCTTACGTGCTTCAATCGTGAATAAACTACCTGGATAATCTAATAATATTCTCTTATATAGCTCTTCCGCTTTGTCGGTTTTACCCATAATATTATCATAAAGATGCGCTCTTTCTATTAAAGCATTATCGGCTAAAGGTCCAAATGGAGCGTAAGAAACGGTAATATCAAAAAGCGAATCTGCTACTTCATATTTTTGCTCATCCATTGCAATCTTAGCTTTTTTGAAATATACGTCATCAGTAATTACATGATAAGGAAATATATCTAGCAAAGTGTCCAATTTGAGATTCGCCAATTTGTATTTTTTCTGATAATGCAATAAATCAGCTTCGGCATACATACTTAGAGCATCATAAGAACTATCGATGCTAATATTCTCTTGTATAAGCAAGTATAGCTCCATCGAGTTGTTTGCAATAAGCTTAGAAGTAGCTCCTCGTAAAACATCCAACTGTGATTTTGCCCATTCCATTTCGCCAACATAATAATAGAATTTGGCAGCTCTATATTTTGCCAAATATCCTATTGGCTCATTTTTATTTTCTTTCTCCACTTGCTTATAAAGTAAACTGGCCGACCATTTTTCGCCAGAGAACAAAGTAATATCAGCAAGCTGTAATTTTGCCTCTGCCTTCTGTTTTTTTGAAATATTAGGAATATAGCCAATCTCTGATAATATTTCTTTTGCCGACTCTAGGTTATTTAAATAATATGCCTGAATATACGCCTGATTCATCATAGATTTTACCGTGGTAGAATTTTTACCAAAAGCTCTTAACTGAATCTGATAATCTTTCTCTAAGTCAATAATGTCTTGCTGCACATAGTCTTTATCATTTATTATCATCCCAAATTTTGCATCCAGAATCATTATTTCAGAATTCATATAATAAATAGACTCAGGCCCCAGCGAAATAATATAATTATAAGCATCCACAGCCAATACCCATTCTTTATTCGACATCAATATATTCGATAATTCATAAACTCGCTCACCTTGCTCATTGAGTCGCTTATCCAATGCTTTTGATTGAATAAGTGCTATGTCAAAATCCTTTTTCTGAATTGAATACCAATATAAAAGCTCTGAAAAAACAATATTACTACTTCGTTTTTGCGTTCTTTTCAGAAGTTCTATTCTAACAAATTCTGACACCTCATTCATATTTGGATCAGTAATAATAAGCTGCAATTTGTTCTTTACCAAAGATGTATATTTTACGTCAATAAGTATTAGATCCAGATATTGGTTTATCATCTCTTGGTAACTCCCTGTTTTATAATACAAGTTCGCAAGCTCAATATTTAACGGAGGGTTATCATAGTCTTTGCTGTTTTTTAATAGCGTTTTTATGGCAAAATCATCCAAATTTCGAGCAGCAAATGCCTCCGAGAGATTAATAACTTGCTTCCTATTACTATTAAGTTTTTTAATAAGTTTATTATAATCTTTCTCTGCCTTAACCACATTACCCGAACGCTGAATTACATAGGCTTCTTCAACCATATATTTCACATTATTTGGATGCATCCGCTTAACCGAGCTTACAAATTTCTTTGCCTTTTTATAATCCTCTAATTCAAAATAACAATCCAATAAGTAATTATAATAAAAAGGGGTTGCTTTCTTCTTATATACTCGTTCGTATAGTTCTGCAGCCTTAGCATATTCACTATTTTGATAAAACTGCAAAGCCAATTTCTCATCCACTTCGGTTTGGGCAAAAGATGTATTTGCTGATATCAGAATTAATATCAGAACTATAAATTTCAATGTGTTTTTAAACTCTTGCATTCCCTAGATATTTTCTATTTAGATTTTTGTAAATATCGATCATAAAAAATTAGACTTATAATAGCCACGCCGCCAATGGCAGCTATTACAATCCAAAATTGCCCAGGATTATATTGATTCCATAGTATATTGGTAAACTCTATTGGCGTGATATTCATTTGCTGAGCTAAAGATTCAAACATCTGATTATTAGTAAGATTTTCGTCAATTATTAATCCATTATTATTAGCATAATCACTAGCAAATTTGTATTTATCTGAAAGATTTTCGTAAACAACTCCTGATACAATACCAGCAAGAATATTTCCTAAAAACATAGGAACATAAGCAAAACCCATATAAAGAGCTTTATTATCCTTAGGGGCAATACGCCCTATATACTCTGTTATTTTGGGACTTGCAGCCATTTCGCCAATGGCAAATATAAAAATAGCCACAATAATAAAAACTGCACTTTGAGTTATAAGTGTTAAACTCATACCAATAGTAGCAATAATAATTCCTGTAATCATTGCATTAAGAGGGCGCAATTTCATTACTAAATAAGACACGATGAGCTGAAAAGCAATAATAAAAAACGCTCCAGAATTAGTAATAAACTCCGGTTCTATTTGTCCGTTATGAGAATAGTTTTCTGCAATAACAGGGATATACTCCGCATAAAATGCATATAGATTAGAGCTATCAACCCACATTTCTACAAAAACAGGAAGAGTAAAGAATAGCTGATTATACATAGTCCAGAAACCAGCGATTATAAGTAGAAAAACCATAAACTGCAGGTTTGAAACAACAGTAACAATATTATTATATATGGTTTTGAAACTCTCCCCCAGGGGTTTGCTCTCGGTATCACGTTCGGGCTCTTTATAGAATAGTAGCATAAAGAAATTTATGGAGATTATACCTGCCACTATATAGAATAAATTATCTTTAGCTGGCATGGTAATAAGTGGGCCTATAAAGGCTCCCAGATTAACCATCATATAAAAAATTCCAAAGCCCATCGAAGCCGTTTGATCATTAGTGGTTTTAGCAATTGTAGCCGAAATTACTGGTTTGAAAAGAGCCGCACCTATAGCTAGATATATATATACAAGAAATACTGCCGTAAATGTGTCGAATAATGGAAAAACAAGAAATGCCGACACATAAACTATAAAAGCAAGTATTAGCACTTTTTTATAACCAAACCTATCGGCTATTGCTCCAGTAATTATTGGTAGAAAATATAGAATTCCTGTACCAATACCCATTATCATTCCTTTTTGCGATTGGGAAAATTCTAAGCCTCCCAAGTCGGTAGATTTAGTTAGATAATTTGCGAAAAGAAAGAAGAATCCATACCACGCCATCCTTTCAAAAAGCTCAATGGTATTGGCTACCCAAAATGTTGAATTATATTGTTTTAGTATACCCCTAAAGCTTGCCATATTTTATATGTTAAAAAAATAATTACTATTTTGAGTTTGCTCTTAATAATGAAAGTAATATTGCAACAGTAATTAATAATAATTTGACTATTTTAAAGGTGCAAAATAACGATAAATTCTATTATAAATACTATCATTTATAGCATCAATATTCTTCATCTGCTCCAAATCTGTATATTTCCCATTCTGATTTCTATATTCTACAATTTTATACGCCATTGCCTTATTAATATAAGGATGCCTTTTTAGGGAATAATATGTAGCTGTATTTATATTTTTTAAAGTGTCCATTAAGCTGGCATCAACATAAAATGAAGTGCTAATACTCATATACTTAGCTGAATCAATATTATAGACTTCTTTTAATTGTTCTATATTGTAATAACCTCCCAGAATATCTCTGTATTTTATTATTGCCTTAGCAGTGGATGGTCCAATTCCGTGTATCTCCAATAAGCTATCAAAACTTACGGTATTTAGCTCAAAATTATATTGCTTAGGTGTAAACGACATAATTTCAAAATCATCATCAAGGCTACATACTTCCTCAGATTTTATTTTAACAAATGGAATTAGAATACTGCATTCACTCTTCGAGAGACAATACATTTTTCTTAAATCATCAGGATTATTAAAGGAGCCACCTTTCCTTATGTACTTCATAATACTCTTAGCTTGGTACTCTTTTATGCCAAACTCTAACCACTCGCTTTTGCTAATGGAATTAGGATCAAAAAAATGCATATTAGATTTTGACAAAACCTTTTTCTTGTATTTTACTGGTTTTACAACTTCATTCCTATGCTTATTAATACTATCTAATTTTGCCTCGTATTTCGTAATACTATTTTTAAAGCTCGCGAAATCTTGCTCTTCCTTAATATTAAAAGGTCCCAGTATATTATATATAAGAATGAGAATAATTATAGCCGAAAGCAGGAAAATGCCTCTACGTTCACCTTTGGTATAGGTAAATAAATCTTTCCAGCCTGACTTATACATTCGATTGAGCTTATTAATGTGATTTTTTAATTATCTAAAAACAAAGATAGGTTTTTTTTGGTTGATAAGAATAAGGGTGGAATAAATGGCTAAAAACGAAAACTACCACCCCATCTCTTGCATTATTCTTTATTTGTGAATCTATGATTTTGCATTGAAATAAAAGAGATAGAAATGCTATTTATAAGACAAATTAAAAACTAAAGACAATTAAATTGATATAATTAGTAACTTTGTATCTTATAATAAAGAGCTAAAGCTTAATAATGGGAATCCCGCTAAAATACATAAAAGATATAACCATCGTTATTATCATTTTTATATTCACCTTTCCAAGGTTTGAACCCAGCTTTGGTATGGGGCTGGATCCTTCATATATTTGGGCGCTAAACGATTTGTTTCATAACCATTATGATACACTAATAAATCTTACTTACCCTATTGGGCCTCTAGGATTTATTAAATTACCAACAACTGAAGCTTATAATTTAATTATTTCGATAATAGCATATAGTATTGTTAAAATATCATTTCTTATACTACTCTTAAAGCTAGATATTTTAATAAATAATAAAAGAAGTATTGCTTCTGTTTTATTAATTCTTATAGCATCCTATTATGCAAATATAGATTTCTTAATAATTGGCAATGTGCTAATCTTAAGCCTTCTTAATTTCGCAAAACTAGATATTAAGTTATTTGCTCTCAGTGTGTTCTTTGCCATTTTTGGTTTCTTTATTAAGTCTTCTATTGGAATAACTTCTTTCTCCATGATTTTTATTTCCATCGTTGCAAACTATAATAACAGAACCTTTCTGCTGAAACAAATTGGCGTATCCTTTATTATAGTACTCACAGTTGGACTCATTATTCTAAAAGGCGATATTCTGCTATTTATAAATCACATTATGGGTATTATAAAACTCTCTAGTGGATATTCTGATACATTATCGCTACATCCAAATAATAATTGGTGGCTATTGGGGATTTTCCTTTTGCTTATTCTTTCTCTCCCATTATTTATAAAAGATCGTAGATTTCGATTCTCATACTTATTATTATTATTTCCACTCTTTGCCACGTGGAAACACGCAATGACCCGAGAAGATATATCTCATTATAATATTCTTATTAATTACCTATTTGTATTTGGAAGTATTATTGTTATTACCACTTTTAATAAAAAGAAATTGGTTTTTGCCGCATTCTTCATTTCCATATTGCTTGTATTTGGCAATATAACAAACGTACCACAGTATAGTAGCAAAGAGTTTAGCAGAATAGGGCTACTGAATTTTACTGAAATTCTAGACTTTAATAATTTTAAGAATAAGTACTCTAAAATATCAAGTGAAAATGTAGCGCCAAATATCCTAAACAAAGAAATAAGGAATATAATAGGCAATGCTAGTATAGATATTTATCCTTGGGATCATTCGTATATAGCCGCAAATAATCTAAATTGGCAAGCTCGAAAAACCATAGAAATAGGCGTATCAACCTCTCGATGGGCCTCCAAGAAAGCCTCAGAAAATTATAAAATAAGAGAAACGGCCCCTGAATACATATTATTTCATTTACAGAAAGATAAATATAATGGCGCATTTGCTTCCATCGATGGAAGATATATATTAAATGATGAACCATTGGTAATTTTCAATCTTTTACAAAATTATTCCATAATCACAAAAACCGAAAAATACCTACTTTTCAAGAAAAATACTGAAGATAATATAATGGAAGTAAGCAGCGGAAATATGCATAAAAGTAGATTTGGAGAATGGATGGATATTCCATCAAATAGCCATGAAATAACTCGATTAAAAATTATATCTCATAATACTTTCTTGGGAAAAATAAAAGAATTTTTATATAAAGAAGAGTCGTATTTTATAGATTATAAACTAAAAGATGGGCGAATACTTACCTATAGGTATGTTCCTTCAACTGCTGTGGATGGATTATGGTGCAATCCATTTATTCTAAATCCTGAAAACACTACACTTGGTCAAAAAGTAATAAAGGTGAGATTAAGAAATTCAAATTCACTGTTTATATCAAACTCCATAGAGATACAAACCGAGCACCTTAAACTCAATAAAAAACCTGACTATTTATTCCTAAAAACTAAAGTAAATCGTGATTCTGTCATTATT
>JAOZPM010000016.1:0-26000 GCA_029932765.1 Bacteroidales bacterium
TAAGACAACAGATTTACAGTCTGCCCCGGTTGGCCACTTCGGTATCTCCCCAATAATATTTCTTCCACTCCTTTAGTGAAAAAAAACTTGAGCCGATGAACGGATTCGAACCGCCGACCGGCTGATTACAAATCAGCTGCTCTGGCCATCTGAGCTACATCGGCTTCTCAAGTATTACAACACCTAAAAGAACTTATTGTAGGCCTTGTTGTAAAGGACTGCAAATGTACACAAGTTTTTCTAAGCACCAAACATTTTATTAAAAAAACCACAAATAATAACACAACAATTTTCACAACATTGAGTCACAATACTTTAAACTAGTTTTTCAACCTCTCTTTATGTCTAATTAGCTGTTTACGGAGGGCTTCCACTGCTAAATCAGTAGATTCTTCAAAAGATCTAGACACCTTTTTAGCATAAATATCAGCGCCAGGTACATCCAAACGTATTTCTGTAATCTTGTTTTCACGCGACTTTTCCTTATCTACTTTTAAACTAATTTCACTAGATGTTATACTGTCAAATAGTTTAAATAATTTCTCAACTTTAGACGTAATAAAATCATCTAATTTTTGGTCAGTTTTGAAATGCAAAGAATTAATTTTTATATTCATATATATTAAGTTTAGAATTCTAATAATACTAAATGATTTACTAAATCATTCGTCATTACTAAAACATTTGTTAATATTACCCTAAAAATGTGTAAACCAAAATACTTCTATTAATTCAAACATTACACTATTAATCATAGTATAAGATTAATTTAAATTAAGATTTCTCCAAAATTAAGCTTTTGGATGAGCTTGTTTATACACATTCTTAAGTTTTTCAATAGAGTTGTGCGTATATATTTGTGTCGCTGATAAGCTAACATGCCCCAATATTTCTTTAATTGCATTGAGGTCTGCCCCTTTATTTAAAAGGTGTGTAGCGAATGTATGACGTAATACATGCGGACTCTTTTTACTGTTTGTTGTGACGAGACTAAGATAATAATTTACCTGACGATACACAAGTTTTTTATATACTTTATTCCCATTTTTAGTTAAAAATAGAAATTCACTCATTTTCGCATTACTTATGACCTCTTTCTTCAAAGTTATATACAATTTAATTTGCTGAGCTACAGTATTCGAAATAGGTATAATCCTCTCTTTATTTCGCTTTCCCAGGACTTTTATTTGGAGCTTATCAGTATCTACATCTATCTCTTTCAAATTAACTAACTCCTCTACCCTAATCCCTGTACCGTAAAAAAGATCTAAAATAGTTTTTGAAAAAACACCCATATAATCTTCAGAAAACTTAAGCTCATCAAATAGATATTCCATTTTATCTTCTTCAACAAAAACAGGAAGTTTTTTTTCAGTCTTTAGTACATTAACCTTTGTAGCGGGGTTGACATCTATATTCTGACAAATAAGATGATACTTATAGAAAGACTTAAGGCTTGAGATCTTTCTATTTATACTTCTATTAGATATTTTTTGTGAATTAAGGGATACTATCCATGCTCTAATATTAGCAAAATCACTATCTACTATATTAATACTATAATTTTCATTCAAAAATAATTGGAATTGTTCAATATCTACGCTGTAAGCACTAACTGTATGCACTGAATATCTTCGTTCAAGTTGTATATAATCAATAAAATCCTGAATTTCTTTATTCACTGCTTCTATATTAGAATAATTAAGGTGTAATTATTGGGCATAAAAAAAGCTTTTTCCGTAATCACATCAACAAAGATAGCAATTATTATCGGAAAAAGCCCTCGAAAATTACGTTTAATCTTACCTAAGATTATATTTCTTGGTTTTGTCGTAATTGTTGAACGTATATTGCTTTCAACATTTTCTCACGATTCACCACTGAAGGTTTTTTATAAACTTTACGAGCACGTAATTCTTTTACAGTTCCTGTTCTTTCGAACTTTCTCTTTAACTTCTTTAAGGCTCTGTCAATATTTTCGCCTTCTTTAATAGGTACGATAATCATAATAATACGATCCTTTCTTATAAATGAAAAAAAAATTTATGAACTATGAAACAGATCACAATTCGGGCGGCAAAGGTAATGTTTTTTATTAAATGAATTAGGATAAAATATCAAAAATATTCTCATTTCATTATCTCACACAATATATATTACAATTACTAACCCTTATTAGGAATTGTAAGTATTGGAATTTCTAATTGTTCGATGTATTCTTGTGTTAATGTTCTCTTTTTTAGCAAACTATCAGAATAGCACTTTCTCATTGAAATAAGCAAAGCAACCTTATTTTTGTTAACTATTTTTGATGTTTCTAAAATTAGATTTTTCATCAAGGATGTATCTATATATTCTTTTTCATCATCCATTATTTCTACACCAAACTTTGATAAGTAATTTATTGATTGCTCTTTATACTTATTAAGCACTTTGCTATTATCTTTATCCGAGATTGCTCTAAGAACAAGTTTTGACTTATAACTTTTTGCTAAAATTAGTGTGATAGGAAGCTTCTGTCGCGTATCTATACTTTCATCAATTGCAATATAAATACTATCTATTTCCTTGTTAAAAGTATAATTTACAGGAAACAACAACAACGGACATCCAACTTCAGATTGAATATGCATTTGATAATCTCCTTTAATTAAACTTCTGAATCCCCTATTAATAATGCGCCCCATTAATAATAGATTTATTTGTAATTCGCTTACTATTTTAATAACAGAAGAGAAATTATCTCCTTTAGCAATTCTAAATTCAAAATTTATATATGGCAATTGAGGCACATAATCATTAATTATTGAGTCAACCTTCGCCTTCAATTGATCAATATAATTATTACTAGATGGAATATTTACTATTGATCTATACTCCTTATTATCAATCCAAATAATGGTAACAAAGGATTTCTGCTTTATTGCCAAATCAACTGCAAAGTTTAATACCTGTTTGGAACTAGGCGAAAAATCAAAGACAACAGCTATTTCATTCATAATAAATTAAAACTAAAAAAACTACTGATTTTCTTCAACACTTTGCTTACTCTTTTGTTTTTCAATATTGTAAGGAATATTTACTTTATCTTTTACAACAAAGGCCTGAGGATAGTCTTTTGTAATTGCTTGCAAATAATGTACAGCTTCTAGCTCTGTTCTAAAATCGCCAATTCTAAGTTTGAAATATGGAGAATTATAAACAATATATACTTCTACATTATCATATGTCATAAGAATCTTAGCTTTTTCCATATTTACATCATCACGAGAATTAGCCCCAGTTAGTGACATTATTTGCAATCTATATCCAAATTGATATGGGCGTTCTTCATTAACCTTTATTTTTTTATCTAGTAATGACTTTATGTTCTCCTCCTGAAAAATGGCTATTGCACCAAGAGTATCATTTGGTGCAATTGCTACAGTATAAATAAAATTTGAATCAATTTTCTCTTGAGAAAAACTCGAATTAGCGATAAAGATTAAGAATATTACTATATATATTGTACGAATCATAAATTCCTTTTTTTTGAGAGGACAAATTTACTAAAAACTTTGACTAATTATTACTCCATATTATTTTTATCCTAAAAACAAATCATTAAAAAAGATATGTACTATTTCTAAAAAAGGAATAGTATATATCTTTTTTACAAAAACTATACAGTTATACAAAAGATTATAATCCTGGCCTGCTTTTTATTAATTCTCTATTTGCAATACTTAGAATAGGAATTGGAGATTGATTAACAAATTGTTTTCCTTGAGAGCGAAGACTCCACATTGAACCACCAAGTTCGGCATCAATCATTACTGAAATAAGTCCTGCATCTACTTTTTTAGCATAATTTAGAATCGTGCGAGCGCCATCTTCTGTCTTAATATAATGCACAACTACATTCTTAACACCATTTTTAATACAATATGTTTCAGCTTGTTCAGTATAACTATTAATTAATCTTTTAATATTATCCACGTTATTAAAATACAATCCTAGAAGATGAATTTCAGCATCAAAAAGTCGTGCTAATTTCACTGATAGAGGAAGCTTTTGGCGAGTATCTAATGTACTATCAATAGGAATAACTATTACTTTTAGAGCACGATTCACTCCTCTATTGTGGCGAACAGTTATTACTGGGCAAGTTGCCTCTGCAATAATTTTATTTGCAATAGAACCTAATAAATATTTTCTAAATCCATGTGCACCATGCGAACCCTCAAAAATTAAGTTAATTTCTAATTTTTTGGCTGATTTCACAACAGTATTAACAGTATCTCCTTTCTCAAGACGCACCTCAACATTATTTCTAATCGCCACATTACTAATTGAAGCAATTAAGTTATCAAATCTTTCATTTACTGCAACATGTATATCTACCCCTTTTTCAAGTTTCAAATTTTTAACTGAATTAGAGTTTTCTACCCACATAAGTATTAGTTTAGCATTAAACTTTTCAGCTACACTTAAAGCATGATCAAAAGTATTTTTTGACGACTCAGAGAAATCAACTGCTACTAAAAACTTTTCCATAATAAAGTATTTATATTAGTATATTATATATACAATGGATACATTGTATATATATATTATTTTTACTATTTCATTTTATAATCATATATATTCTTTGAACGAATAGAGAGCACAGGGATAGGACTATGATTAACCATTTGCTGCGCATAAGGTCCTAGAAATAAATTCATAGGAGAAGACTCTTGATCTGTCATTATTGATATTAAATCAATATCGTTCTCTTTAGCATATTTGATTGTAGAATTTGTAATGTTTTCTGCATCAAAACTATCTACAGAATATTTAATATCATTATCTTCACAATACTTAGCTGCCTGTTTTACATAACCTTCTACAAGCGAAATAATTGTATCTACTTTTGAAGAAAAAACTGATAATATCACCAACTCAGCATCAAAATGACGTGCTAAATAACTGGTAAATAAGATTTTTTGTCTAGTTTCTCTTGTACTATCAATTGGTAATAATATTTTCTTTATAACTCTATCGTTTCCATCAAAAGCACGCAGCGTAAGTACTGGGCATACGGCATGTGCCACAATCTTATAAGCATTACTGCCCATCCAAAACTCATCAAAACCTGAAGCACCATGTGTTCCTGCAATTATTAAATCAGCATCATGGTATTTAGCTTGATTAGTAATCTCAGTAAAAACTTTACCATAGCGCATTTTATATAAGAATTTACCACCTGTAAATCTTTCTGAATATTCTTCAATTAGACTTTCAAAACGTTTTTTTACTTCCAAACGAGGGTCAGAGGCATTAGAATATACTGTACTAGCTTGCTTACTTTTATCTACCCAAACCATCATTATATTAGCCTGTATAGCATTAGCAACCATAACAGCAAAGTTCAGCGCGTTTATAGCTCCTTCCGAAAAATCCATTGCTACTATTATTATTCGTTTCATATATATATATATTAATGGTCATACCTGTTTTACCAACAACTTAGTAGATTACACAAAAAAAACATTCTATGCCTATTTAAACTGCGTAGTCCGATAGATGAATTAAACAATTATTTTTATCATATTAATTTCGTATGTATAATTCTATAATATCTCAGTTATTTCACAATTTTTAAATAAAATAAGTTCGTTTAACAAAATGAAAAGTTAGTTATTCATATTTTTTATATTCACAATATTACTATACATTAAGATGAATTTTTAATTCAATTAATTCTATTTATAAATACAGAGTAAAAGTAGGGTTTTTTTTTCTTATTTACTAGTTTTTAACTGTTTTTTTTATTCTAAAGATAAATGCAGTAGGATAATCTATTTATATAAAAGAAATTCTCAGAAATATTTTCAATAAATAATCTCCCGTACTAACTTTAGTATCATTATATTATACAAGTTTTAATTAGTAATAACATAAGTCTCATCTGCTTTTATGAAGTTTAAAAAGTTTAGGCGTACCTTTTACTATATTTTTTTTAAAAAAGGGTCTATTTTTGTTGTTTTTTACTATAAACCAATCATTTTTATATTCTAACAAAAGCTACAATAGCAGCAAACTCACTGAATTTAAAGGAATTCGCATTATAATTATTACCAAATAATTTATTTCAAATTAAAACAAAAAGCTTGTATTAATGAAATAATTGATTACTTTTGCAGCCCCAAAATTATTTAAGATATGGATAAGTTGATTGAATATCAGATACCACATAAGGGACTGAGTATTGGGCAACATGATTACAACTTTCATGTAGATGATAAGTTCTTTGTAAATAAGCAAGTAGATACCATTAATGGTGGTAATTTAGAAGTACATTTTGTACTAGACAAACAGAGCAGGCTAATGCAAGCTGATATTAATATTATTGGTACAATATCACTAATATGTGATAGATGTTTAGATAATTTTGATTATGAGATTAATATAAACCATAATCAAATTTTTAAATTTGGCATAAGTTCAGACATTCATAATGACGATATTATATATCTTGAAGAGGATAATCACTTTATAGATGCTAGTGAATTAATTATGGAGAACATACTTTTACAAATCCCTATTAAAAAAGTTCATCCTGATGATGAGGATGGTAATAGTACTTGCAAAACAGAACAATTAAACCTAATTGATGATTATGCTAAACGAGAGCAAACAGATTCAAGATGGGACGTATTAAAGAATATAAAATTTGACGATTAATAATATATAAATAGAATAGTTATGGCACATCCTAAGCGAAAAATATCAAAAACACGTCGTGATAAACGAAGAACTCACTATAAAGCAGTTGCACCAACATATGTAACTTGCCCAAACTGTGGAGCAACAGTATTATACCACAGAGTTTGTAATGAGTGTGGTACTTATAGAGGTCAGGTAGCAATTGAGAAAGAAGCTGCAGTTTAGTTTTAATTCTCGATTATATATCTTGATAAAGATACTTAGTTAATTATCTGTTGATAATTTGATAAAAAAGCAAAGTTTGTTTTATTAAAAACAATAACTTTGCTTTTTTTATATCCATAAGTTTCGTAAGATTGCAAATTGGTATAAAGAGTCAATAAATAGACAACGATATTATTATATAAAAATTCTATAAGATGATAAAAACTACAGCAGCAATTACAGGAATTGGATCATATTTACCTGAGTATATACTAACCAATCATGAATTAGCTAAAACTTTAGACACTTCTGACGAGTGGATAATGACAAGAATTGGCATTAAAGAGCGCCGCATTCTTAAAGAAGAAAACGAAGGCACTTCATTTATGGGAGTTAGAGCAGTTAACAACCTTCTAGAAAAAACAAATACTAGACCTGAAGAGATTGATTTAGTAATTTGTGCAACAGTAACACCTGACCATGTTTTTCCTGCTACAGCTAATATTATTGCTGATAAAGCTGGTATTAAAAACGCATTTCATTTTGACTTAAATGCAGGATGTTCTGGTTTTTTATATGCTTTAGCAACTGGTGCAAGATACGTAGAGAGTGGAATGTATAAGAAAGTAATAATAATAGGTGCGGACAAGATGTCCTCAATTGTTGATTATACAGACCGTTCGGTTGCTCCCATTTTTGGTGATGGTGCAGGTGCTGTAATGTTAGAGCCAAATAATGAAGGCTTGGGCGTTATTGATATGCTTCTAGAGAGCGATGGTGTAGGTCGTCAATTCTTACATCAAAAAGCTGGGGGCTCTGTATTACCTCCTTCACATAAAACTATTGATGATAAATTACATTATATTTTTCAAGATGGACAACCTGTATTTAAATGGGCAGTATCTAAAATGGCAGATGTATCTGTAGAAATCATGAAGAAACATAATCTTACATCTGATGATATAACTTATTTAGTACCTCATCAAGCAAACATGCGTATTATTTCGGCTACAGCTAAGCGCATGGGGTTAGATCCAAAGAAAGTAATGATTAATATAGAGAAATATGGTAATACAACAGCTGGAACTCTTCCTTTATGTATTGCTGATTATGAGAGCAAGCTCAAGAAAGGTGATAATCTAATCTTATCAACTTTTGGAGCTGGGTTTACTTGGGGTTCTATATATCTAAAATGGGCTTATTAATAATAACGCACAATCTTATTAAACATAAGAAAGGCTAGTAAAATAATTATTTTACTAGCCTTTCTTATGCGACTATATTAAATAAAAAATACGAACTTTTAGTTCGCATTTTTTATTTCTTCTTAAAGCATTCTATTGAAATAAATTCATTGTTGGCTCATAAAAATCCCAATCAATAAATTCTCTATTAGATTTCATTTTCTCAGCATTAAATACCTCTGCCCAATTTTTGTGATTTCTTGCATCATCCTTATTCTCAATAACTACTTTCATCAACTTAACAATATTATCTCTTTCTTCATCAGATTGACCATTAATATCAGTAACTAATAACGAACGTACAGAGTATGTTGGAATATTTTCACTTATCCACTTAGGATAATCAGATTGTTTAATCATTGTTGTATCGTATGTAGCATCTAACTCTTCTTTACCTTTAGAAGGATTTAATGGTAATAGAGTAATTCTATCACGCATTTGCTTTGACATACCAGTAAAATTTGAAACTGGTGCAGCTCCTACATAGAAGAATGCATCTATTCTTTCACTTAACAAAGCTTTTAATGCTTTATCATAAGGGATTTCAACATTATCCCACTTCATTCCTGTAATTTCTTTAATATACTTAGCAGTAATATTAGTTCCTTGTAGAGATGATCCTATGGCAACTTTCTTGCCTTTTAAATCATCATAAGTTTCGATTGTGTTTTTACCTGCATTCTTTAATACTATAATATGGATCTGCTCATTTCCCATTGGCATAATAACTCTTACATTCTCTGTTTTTTTATAAGTACGTGTTAAATCTTTCATAGATTCATATAACAGTACATCATATTGTAGAAAAGCAAGGTCAGTATTACTCTTTATTATTCTCAAAAAGTTATAATAACTACCTTCAGAATCTCTTACTTCTAAGAACTCTAAAGTATCACCTGTTGAAACTTTTTTAGCAACCATAGAAGTATCACCTTCTTCATCAACCACAGGTTTACCGTTTATCATTTCCACTATCATATCACCATCTTCATACGAAGGTGTAGCCAATGTAGGGCGAGCCATTCTTTGCATATCCATAGCCATATCATAGTTAGTACCTCCTTTAAAACCAGAAACAATTAATAATTCAGGCTCAACGTACTCTTGTGCAAACGAAGATGCTGCCATAGCAGTCATTAGCACTATAAGGGACAAAGTAATTTTTAATCTTTTAATCATGTTAAATATTTTAGTATTATTATAATTGTTGTATTAAAAAGCAAATATATAATAAAATACGTTAATTAGAACAAATATATTTCCCTTCTTTAACTCCGAAAAGCCTTTCAACACGTTTTTTACTTTTACCTGCTACCATAATTATTAAATAATCATTAAGCTCAATAACAGTTTCAGAGCGAGCGTTTACATGTAACTTTAAGTTGCCTCCATTGTTATCATGCTTACTTATACCTAATAAAACAATATTATATTTCAGTTTCATTTTCACAAAAACATCATCATAATTTTTATTTAAGAAGGGATTTTCTTTAGTAACAAGGTATTGCTGATTATCAAAATCATCGTCATGTACTGCCGCACCTAAAAGGTCTATATTTAGATCAGCAACATCAGGTTCAAACACGTAGCTAGCTACTAATTTGGAAGCTATTTCATTACGTGCCACTATATACTTAACCCCAGCTGTTACAAAAGTTTCCCTTAATTTGTGATTCTTTATTGCAACTACAACATTAGGTTTAGGATATTTTTTCTTGAAATTAATAACATATAGTAAAGCATCCGTATCGTTTTCTAAACCAAGAAAAACTTCAGAGGCTTTATCGGGGTTCGTTTTTGAAATTGAATCCAAATTATCATAATCTGCATAAAGCACAAAAACATTTTTTTTATCATATAGATTATGTATTAAATCTATATTATCCTTTTTTCTTGTGACAATTGCAACTTTTCGCGAAGCGTGGATCACTTCATCCACAACCATATGACTAAAATCATTCCATCCAATACAAACGATGTGATTTTCAAATGTTGTCCCTTTGTAACCTAACTTATTTTCTTCAATCATGGTAGAAATATTTGACGACATACTACTTATTAAAATACCTAAAACTATCAAACTAGAAAAAATGAAAAAATAGCCTATACCTTTACCTACAACAGAAACAGGCACTATATCGCCATATCCTACAGAAGTAATAGTAACAACCATATACCAAACTGCATCAGAGAAAGAGTGAATACTAGATCCAACAATGTCTTTTTCTACAAAAACAAGAACTATATCTAATATTAAAAATAAAGATAACGTTGCAACACCCCAAATAATGTATTTCTTTATTCTATCGTCCACTATGAATATTTAGTATTTTAAAACGGTAAATATAATAAATTTTATTTTTTTAAAATAAAATATTTATTTATTTAAAATTAATTGTATATTTGACACACTAAATAATACATAAATCACTAAATCAATTATATAATGTCTAATAAACTAAATTACAAATCAGGACTACTTTATTTATACTGGTTAATGTCTGGAGCTGATGGAAAGAAAAACTTTGATCCAAAAGACCCTGAATGGCGCACTATGAATTTAATGCGTGAAACAGAAAAAATCTCTGATGCAGATTTTAATAGTTTTATAAACTCCGACTTAGGATCTTCGGATGACCAATTAAGAGTAGTTATTAAAATATTAGATAAATCTTCCTATAAAGAGAAAGTAAGAGCTCTTGCTTGGATGGACTTAGTTATGATTGCTGATGGAGATATTCATAATAAAGAATACGAACTATATATTAGTGTTTTAAAAAAATTCAACATTAATGATGAAGATGTTAAAAAGGATAAGATTAACTTACCTAAAATTTAATATACTATAACTGTATTTATATCTTTAATTTATGAACTTTAATTTATTTATACTTAATATTATTAACATATATTAAGTATAAATATAATATCAATCTTTATATTTAATAATTAAATACTATATCTTTGTAGCATTATAATTAATAAACAATTTACTTTAAAACAATAACATGAAAAAAACAGTACTATTAATTGCATTTATTGCTTCAACAACACTTATGTTTGGTCAAGCACAACGTCAACTTAACATTGGACTAATTGGAGTAAGCTATGAAATTCCTTTAGGAGCAGCTGTAACAATTGCACCAACTGCATTTACGGATTTTGAATTAAATTGGTTAACTCTTGGAGTTAAAGCTAATTATTATTTTGACGAATTAATCGGTTTACCTGCTGCATGGGATGTATATGCTGGAGCTAATGCTGGATTTGGTTTATGGATTGGTGGAAACGATACAAAAGATAATGGCCTTGATGTAGGAATACACGTTGGTGGTCGTTGGTTTTGGAGTGAGAAATGGGGTATTTACCTTGAATTAGGTGGCGGAAAACTTGGTGGAGCAGGCGGAGGCCTGGGTTTAACAATGAAAATGTAAAACTACAAAATATATAAAAAGGCAAGGATCTAAGATTCTTGCCTTTTTTTTTGCTCTTAATTTCACGAATCTATTCTTTTACAACATTCTTATAATCTCCATAATAAGAAAATATTTTTCTTACATAATAATACGGTTCATTCCCTCTACAATAACCATATTTAACTACTGGATCATTATAATACTTAGGATTTTGCTTATGCTTAATATATATATCAACACCATCAGTCCAAACAGTATTATCCACACCGAATTTTTCGGCTAATCTTCGAGCATCAAGCACATGACCTAATCCTGCATTATATGATGCCAAAGCAAATTTAATTTGATTCTCTTCATTTATTGTACTGTCAGTAGCAAATTTATTTTGTAGATAAGCCAAGTATTCCGACCCAGCCCTAATACTCTCCTTAGGGTCAGTAGGATTACTTAAATTAAATTTCTCAGCTGTAGCCGGCATCATCTGCATTAAGCCCAAAGCTCCTACCCAACTACCAGCCTGAGGGTTGAAACGACTTTCTTGAAATACTACTGCAGTTAATAAGCGCCAGTCCCAGTTTATTTTTTCAGCATACATTTTAATATAATCATCATATGGCGATAATTTTCCTCCTCTATGCGGTGTATAATCCTTTCTAGTAAGTTTATTATGCACCTTAGTACGAAAGTATTTATTCCTAATAACAGCAAATTTTGTCGTTTTACTAAAAGGAACAAGCCATTGGTTAACAACATTCAATAAAGAATCTGAACCTTTTAATAAAGCCCAGGATAACTTTTGATCGATACTTAAACCTAAGGTATAATCAATTCCAAAAACAAAAGAACTATTAGCTTTAGCAATTCTTTCGTCACAAACAGTAAAATCTATCTCCCCATCAGCAACCATTTGAATAAGCTCTTCCATGGTGTTTATTGAATCAACTATTATGTTGATATTCGTTGCGCTGGCTTTTTCAAGATATTCTAAATGCTGCTTAAAAACAGTACCTTTCTGAACATAAACATCCTTACCATCTAAGTCAATAAAACGATCAATAAACTCTGTTTTATCACTTTTTTTACGGCCATACCTATAGCGCTGTACTAGCACTTGCTTATTATATCCAACAGGCTGAGAAAAAAGGAAATCTCTAGCCCTATCACTTGTTTGAGTTACATCAAAGGCTGCTATATCAGCTTCCCCATTTTTCATTTTATTCAATGCTGTAGGCACATCATAAACCAGAATCAATTCTACTTCCAAACCTTTTTCCTTGGCAAATATATTCATCAAATCATAATGAAAACCCATAGGCTGCCCTTTATATACAAAATAGCCTGTAGAGTTATTGTGAGTTAAAACCCTTATTTTACCATTATTTACAACTGTAGAATAACTTGTATCGATAATTTCAACCTTATTTTCATTAATCTCAATAGTATCATCTTTATTAGGATTACTGCACGAAAATAAAAAAGTAGAGAATGAAAAAAATAGTAATATCTGTAATTTAGGTATAGCTTTGCTCATATAATGCGAAGATACAAAAAAATACACTTTAATCTTCAGATGACAGGTTTATACTTATCACTTGAATATATAAAATTTATTATGGTTAATAAATTAAATACACTTATAGCTTTATTGTACTAATGCATAAATCAAAATATTTTAGTAATATTGCATAATACAAATCACAATCTAAAAAATACGTTATGTTTAAAAAGGTAATAATAATAATTCTAGTAGTAGTTTTAGGAGCTTTCTCATATTTGGCAAAATATCTTGTAGATAGGTCTACTATATTTACTGGCTTTGCAGCAAAAAATATTGCATCAGGAATTTTTATTGCAGATAGAACGCAAGAAAGCATTGAATCATTAGACATTAATTTCTTTCCTGTTAATTTGGCAACTAGTGTTGTTGATGTGGAGAACAAAACTGTAACCAGCAATTTTTTCGGTTTTGGAGAACAGATTGCTGTATACCGTGAAGGCTTAGGATGTACTCTAATTTCTGATTTTGATATAAATAAAATAAAAGAACAGAAAACAGAGTATGCTAATAATAATTCAGATAATAATAATAAATATTGGCCACAAGGAATAAAAAATCGCAATATTTCTATTGAGAATGTAGATGAAGAGAAGCTTGATAAAGCTATTAAACAAGCTATGGCACAAGGCAATACTCGAGCTATTATTGTAGCATACGATACATTAGTGAAATGGGAGCAATATGGCAAAGGATTTGATGAAAAAACTCCAATTTTAGGATGGTCTATGAGCAAAAGTATTACAAGTACTTTTATAGGAATGCTTGTAAAAGAAGGAAAACTAGACATTGATAAATCAGCACCAATTGAAGAATGGAAAAATGATGAAAGAAGTAATATCACTTTACGAAACCTATTGCAGATGAACTCTGGACTAAAATGGGTAGAAGACTATGGAGATATTTCGGAAGCCACAATTATGCTTTATGAAAAAGGTGATTTGGGAAAGTATGCACTTTCAATGCCCGCAGATAAAAAACCAGGAGTAGATTGGTATTATTCATCAGGAACAACTAACATATTACAAGAGGTTATTAAGCGACAGTTCAATAATAATCAAGAATATTGGGATTGGGCTTATAGAGATTTCTTTAAACGCATAGATATGAATAATACTATAATGGAAGCTGATGCTGCAGGCACATTTATTGGCTCTTCTTATACATATGCTCCAGCAAGAGACTGGGCAAGATTTGGATTATTATATTTACAAAATGGAATTTGGTTTGGTGATACAATTGTTGATAATAGCTGGGTAAACTTTACGCAAGAGGTAGCCCCAAATTCTGAAGGAAAATATGGGTCGCAATTTTGGCTTAATCAAAGCGGACATGAATTACCAGACGGACCAAAGGATACCTATTTTGCTGATGGCTATCAAGGACAAAGAGTGTATATTATACCTTCAAAAAAATTAGTAATTGTACGCTTTGGAATATCAAAGAAAGGCGAGTTTGACTATAATAAGTTTGTAAGTGAAATAGTTGATTCTTTCGAATAATATATGACCTAATAACATTGATATTAAGCTAACGGTCAATAATAAAGTCCCCTAAAAGACATAATAGGCTGAATCCATAATACTTATAGTATATTTATAAGTATTATTAGCACTTCTATATACTTTTTTCAAATAGCTAGCAATTGAACATTATCAACTCTCTTCTGTTATTTTAATAACAATAAGTTATCAAGACTGTAGTACCTTAATTTATCTTTGTTATTCAAATAACAGTAGTTAATACTATATCAAATAATAAATCAATAATATGAATAAGTCCGAAGAAATATTTAAGAAATATAATCATCCATGTGCTGATGATCTAATACCTATTCTTCAAGATATACAGAAAGAAAATGGTTTTCTTTCTGAGGTCTCAGTTAAGGAAGTTTCTAAATTTCTAAAATTACCATCATCACGAATTTATGGTGTAGCAACATTTTATAATCAATTTAGATTTACGCCTGTTGGCAAATACCATATAAGTGTATGTAGAGGAACGGCATGTCATGTTTTAGGGTCAGCAACAGTTCTTCAAGAAATAGAGCGCATTTTAAAAATAAAAGCAGGAAATACTTCTAGAGATGGGCTTTTTAGCATAGAAGTAGTTGCATGTATTGGCGCTTGCGGCTTAGCCCCTGTAATAAGCATCAACGGAGAGTTTTATGCACAAGTAACTTCCGAATCTATAAAAACAATCATTGACGAATACAGAACAAAAGAAAGTTAATATGAAAACTACAAATAAAGTATTAATGGATTGGTATAATCATAAGCCTATCCAAACAGAGTCGACAATAATAAGCTCACTAAAAAGAGATATTATAGACAAACCTGTTATATATATCGGCACAGGAACTTGTGGGCTTGGAGCTGGTGCTGCAAAAACAGAAACTCAGATAAGAGCATATTTACAAAAGAATAATATCGATGCTGAAATAGTGAATATTGGCTGTATTGGGATATGCGCTTATGAACCGATGGTGGACATACAATTACCCGGTTATAACAGATTATCTTTCAAGAAAGTCACTACACAAAAAGTAGATAATATACTTGATAAGACATTTATATTAGAGCCACCAAAAGAAGACATCCTTTTTCAGCTTGATAGTAAAAGCAAGGCTTGGGAAGGTATTCAATTTATAAATGAGCACCCATATTTCAAACCACAACAAAGAGTAGTTCTTAAGAACTGTGGACTAATAAATCCTGAAAGCATAGAAGAATACATCGCTAGAGGAGGATATAGAGCATTACGAAAAAGTATAACAAAATTTAAACCATTAGAGCTTTGCGACACTGTAGAGAAAAGTGGTTTGCGAGGCCGCGGTGGCGGAGGTTTTCCTACAGGAAAGAAATGGAAATTTGCCAATGCAGCACCTTCTGATCAAAAGTATTTGATTTGTAATGCTGACGAGGGTGACCCCGGAGCGTTTATGGATAGAGCAGTAATTGAAGGAGATCCACATCGACTAATCGAAGGTATGGCAATAGCAGCCTATGCAATAGGTGCTTCAAAGGCAATTGTATATATTAGAGCCGAATACCCTCTTGCTATTCACCGATTGAATATAGCCATAGAAGATGCAAAACTGTATAGGTTTATAGGAAATAATATATTAGGAACAGACTTTTCTTTGGAGTTTAAGATTAAGAAAGGAGCTGGTGCCTTTGTTTGTGGCGAAGAAACTGCAATGATAGGAAGCATAGAAGGGCGAAGAGGAATGCCCCGACCACGTCCGCCATTCCCAGCAGCAAGCGGATTACATGGAAAACCGACTATAATAAATAATGTAGAAACTCTATCAAATATCCCAGAAATAATACTAAAGGGAAAAGAATGGTATAGTTCTATAGGAACTGACAAAAGTAAAGGCACAAAGGTATTTGCACTCTCAGGAAAGATAACACTTACAGGACTTGTTGAAATTCCTATGGGAACAAGTGTAAGAGAGATTATTTTTGACATAGCGGGTGGAATTCCCAATGGAAAAAAGTTTAAATCAGTTCAGATAGGAGGACCATCAGGAGGTTGTATTACCGAAGAGAACTTAGATATCCCAATTGAATACGAATCCTTAATTGAAAAAGGTGCGATGATGGGTTCTGGAGGTCTTGTGGTTATGGATGAGGACACTTGCATGGTTGATGTTGCGAAATTCTTTATGGATTTTATTCAGCGTGAAAGCTGTGGAAAATGCATCCCTTGTAGAGAAGGGACTAAGCGAATGTTAGATATTCTTGAAAGCATAACCAATAGGCCAATAAATGAAAGTCAATTTCAGGCTTTGGAAAGAATTAAAGGAGTAACGCAAATTGAGAAACTTGCCAAGGTAATTCAAGAAACATCACTTTGCGGGTTAGGCCAAACAGCTCCAAACCCTGTTCTTAGTACATTAAAATGGTTTAGAGAAGAATATGAAGAGCATATTTTTGACAGAACCTGTAGAGCAGGAGTTTGTACAAACTTGCGTCATTTCACAGTAGATGTAGAAAAATGTACAGGCTGTACAATCTGTGCAAAGAAATGCCCAACAGATGCAATAATAGGAAGCCGAAAAGAACCACATTTTATTGTAGAGAATAAATGCATCTCTTGTGGAACCTGCTTCGATGTATGTAAATTTGAGTCTATTATTATCTCTTAAAAAGAAGAAAAATGATTAAACTAGAAATAAATAATAAGCAAATAGAAGTAGAAGAAGGAAAGCTTCTGCTGGATGTATGCCGCGAAGAAGGTATAAACATCCCAACAATGTGTTATATTAAAGAAATAATGCCAACTGGGGCATGTAGGTTATGTGTTGTTGAAGATTTAAACACCGGAAAACTTATAACTTCATGTTCGAATATGGCAACCCAAGGAATGAAAGTATCCACACATTCAAAAAGAGTTGCAGAGTCAAGAAAAGTAATTGTAGAGTTATTACTCAGCAATCACCCTGATGACTGTCTTTATTGCGTAAGAAATACAAATTGCGAATTACAAGACTTATCATATAATGTAGGCATTAGAGAAAGAAGAATTAGAGGAGAAAAGAATAAGCATAAGATTGATACTTCAGGTGTAAGCTTGGTACGTGACCCTGCAAAATGTATTCTTTGTGGTAGATGTGTTGATGCATGTGGTAGAGTAATGGGAGTTCATGCCATTGATTTTGTAAATAGAGGAAATAAGTCTGAAGTTGGCGTTGCATTCAACAAAGGACTAAACACCTCATCATGTGTTAATTGTGGGCAGTGCATTATAGTTTGTCCAGTGGGAGCACTTTATGAGAAAGACCATTCGGCACAGATTATAGAAGCTTTAGATTCGCCTAAGAAGCATGTAGTTGTTCAATACGCACCATCAATCACAGTAACTTTGGCAGAAGAAATTGGACTTCCTGCCGGCACTGATGTAAATGGCATATTGAATGCAGCACTTCGTAAAATAGGTTTTGATGCAGTATTTGACTCATCATTTTCTGCTGACCTCACAATTATGGAAGAGGCTACAGAATTAATCAACAGGATTAGTAATGGCGGAAAATTGCCAATGATAACTAGTTGTTGCCCTGCGTGGGTAAAATATGCTGAGGAATTTGCTCCAGATATGATAGATAATCTATCGAGCTGTAAATCACCACAGCAGATGATGGGTTCTATGATTAATAATTATTATGCTGAGATGAAAGACATTAATCCAGCAGATATTTACTCTGTGGCCATAATGCCTTGTACTGCAAAGAAATTTGAAGCACAGCGCGAAGAGATGACAAGCCAAGGCATTACAGATGTAGATGCTGTATTAACCACAAGAGAGTTTTCTCAATTCTTAAATAAATTTGGAATAGATATTAAATCATTGGATCCTGAGGACGCTGATTCGCCATTAGGAAAAAGAAGTACTGCTGGTAAAATTTTTGGAGCCTCAGGTGGTGTAATGGAAGCTGCTGTACGTACTGCGCACAAAATGATTACAGGAAAGCCAATAAAAGAGCGTAAGATTGATGCTATTAGAGGTTTTGATGATATTAAAACTACACAATTGCAAGTTGGAGATTTAAATATCGGAATTGCGGTAGTAAATGGACTTGGCAATGTTGACACTTTATTAAATGAAATAAGAAATGGTAGAGACGACATTCAGTTTATTGAAGTAATGGCATGCCCAGGAGGTTGCATTAATGGTGGTGGACAACCTATAGCATTAAATACTGATAATATTAAAAAACGAATGGCAAGTTTATATACCATTGATGATACAGAGGAGATTCGTACTTCATATGAAAATCCTGATATTATTAATATTTATAATAACTATTTGGAGGAGCCAGGGGGCAAGAAGAGTCATCATTTACTTCATACTCATTATATGGAGCGAGATGTAATGTAATAAACCAATAATTACTTTTTTTTACTAAAAGTACAGTACAAATGAAAATAAATATTAAAAGATGATAGGAAAAGATAAAAAAGTATTCTTAGTTGATGACGACATTGACTTTAAGGATCAAATGGAAATATTATTAAAGGGCTTTGGATTTGAGGTTCTTATGGGAGAATCTCAAGCAGAAGGAGAAGCATTGCTAAAAAATAATAAAGCTGATTTGGCAGTTTTTGATTTAATGATGGAAAACCAAGACAGTGGTTTTATACTTGCAAATAAGGCAAAGCGAATAAACCCAGAAATGCCAATAATAATAGCAACTGCTGTTGCCGCAGAAACAGGCATAAGTTTTTCGGTGGATACTGAGCAGGATAAAAACTGGCTTGGTGCAGATTTAATTCTAGAAAAAGGAATTAGAAAAGACCAACTCCACCGTGAAATCAGTAAACTCTTAAAATTGTAATATAATGACTAGAATCAAGATCTTAGTAATAGAAAACGAGGCAATTATCCGAGCAGGGATTACTCTAGTATTACAGAGTTTTACTGTAAAGTTTCCCTTTATGGAAAAGGGTTTTGATTATACAATTATTGAAGCTGCCAATGGAGAAAATGGAATTGAAATAATAAAAAAAGGAGGAGTCGATATTCTCCTTTTAAACAACAAGCTCCCTGGTATAAAGGGATTAGAAGTATTAGAATATATAAATACACATAGGCTAAATATTTCGGTAACAATGATAACTTCAGACGCATGTTTGGATTTAGCAATTGCTGCTACAAATAATGGTGCCGATGGTTTTATAGCAAAACCATTTACACCACAAGAGCTGAGAATATCTGTAGAAAATTCGACAAAGCAATTATACTTAAAGCGCATGACTCGCCAAATGACAACACAATGCAAGAGCATAAGGTATAAGTTCCTATCGGTATTGTCGCATGAATTGAAATCGCCTTTAAATGCTATTGAAGGATATCTACAATTAATGGACGACAAAGAACTTGGCAATAATATGAACGATTATCATAATATGATTGGTCGTTCTATGCAAAGGATCTCTGGCATGCGCTCGCTAATAATGGACCTTCTGGATTTAACTCAGCTGGAGAATACTCAAGGAGAAATTGTTTTCAGAACCATTGATTTATCAGAAATATGCAAAATGTCTATTGAGCTAATAAGACCAATTGCCATTCAAAAAAATCTAAAAATCAACCTTGATATCTCCAGTGGAATAATGTTTATGGCAAATGTTCGAGATATGGAGATAATGTTTAATAATGTACTCTCTAATGCTGTGAAATACAATAAAATGAATGGTCTCATTAATATTAACATGCGAGAATCTGGTGCCGAAATTATTATTAGCATTACAGATACAGGTATAGGTATTGATGAGAATGATATTGACAAACTTTTTTTAGAATTCAGTAGACTAAAAAATAAAGAAACTAGAGATATTTCAGGAAGTGGACTTGGATTATCCATTTTAAAACAAATTGTAGAATCATATGATGGCAAGGTAGAAGTAAAAAGCGAGCTTGGCAAAGGGTCTACATTTATAATTAACCTACCAAACAAACCTAAAATATAAGCTATGAAATTTACACCCGAAAAATACAAGATAGAAGACAAGGCACATAAGCCATTTATTGACAGCGAAGAGATTTGGGATATTATCAACTCTAGCAATGCAAATAAAGAAAGGGTCCGCGAGATAATTAATAAATCGCTTAACAAAGAGCGACTGAATATGTCAGAAGTGGCCATTTTGGTAAAAGCGGATTCACCAGAATTAATATCTGAAATAAAACAAGCCGCACGAGAATTAAAAGAGAGAGTTTATGGAAATAGGATTGTGCTTTTTGCCCCATTATATGTAGGTAATCTATGCATGAACAATTGCAAATATTGTGGTTTTAAGGCGTCTAATAAAGAAACCATTCGTAAAACATTAACAAAGGAAGAACTTATATCAGACGTTAAAGCACTGGAGGACAATGGGCAAAAAAGGCTTATCCTTGTTTATGGAGAACATAAAAAGTACTCACCAGAGTTTATTGCCGATACGGTAAAAACTGTTTATAGTGTAAAAAGTAAGAATGGAGAAATTAGACGAGTAAATATAAATGCTGCACCCTTAGATGCTAAGGGATTTAAGATAGTAAAGGACGCTGGAATAGGAACTTATCAGATTTTTCAGGAAACTTATCATAGGGAAACCTACGCAAAATACCATGAGAGTGGTAAAAAAAGAGACTATGATAATAGGCTAACATCACTAGACACAGCTCAAGATGTAGGTCTTGATGATGTAGGAATTGGAGCTTTACTTGGCTTATATGATTGGAGATTTGAAATGTTGGCATTGGTACGCCATACGAATCATTTGGAGGCTTGCTATAATATTGGACCTCATACAATTTCATTTCCACGTTTGCAGAATGCTGAAGAGTTTAGTTGCGACCCTAAATACCAAGTTTCGGATGAAGAATTCGCGCGTTTTGTAGCAATACTACGACTTGCAGTGCCATATACCGGCTTAATACTAACGGCAAGAGAACCTGAATTACTAAGAAAAGAGATATTACAATATGGTTGCTCTCAAGTAGATGCTGGAACAAAGATTGAACTAGGAAACTATTCGAATGAGGAAAAGCAAGAGCAAGATTTACGAAAAGAGCAGTTCCAGATAAATGATAGTAGAAGTTTGTCGGAGGTTATTGATGAGCTTATTGAAGATGAATATCTTCCATCGTTTTGCACAGCGTGCTATCGACTTGGGCGTACTGGAGAGCATTTTATGGAATTTTCCGTTCCAGGCTTTATAAAGGAAAAATGTACACCTAATGCAATTATGACTCTTGCCGAATATTTGATTGATTATAGAGAAATTAAAAATGCTGCTAAAGGATGGGAGCTGATTGACAAATCAATTGATAAGATGGAGAATAAACAGGTAAAAGAACTATTGATAAACCGTGTTGAGAGAATTAAAGGTGGAGAAAGAGATTTGTATTTTTAATTGTTAATGTTTAATGAATCAGACTAAGTGATTAATTTTGCAAACATAAAAATAGTAGCAGTTCGTTAAATATTAAGCAAAATTAATTGTATCGAAGGCTGATTAATTATTAATGATTAATGGTGTAATTAAAACATTGATTCATTGTTAAATTACTGAAGAGAGTGAGAATAATACGAAAAAATAAATTATTATGGCAAAGGATTTAAAGCCACATATTGGTATATTTGGAAAGCGAAATAGCGGAAAGAGTTCATTAATAAATGCACTTACAGGGCAAGATACCGCCATAGTTTCGGAGCAAGCAGGCACGACTACCGACCCTGTAAAAAAATCTGTAGAAATATTTGGCATTGGGCCAGCAATAATTATTGATACCGCAGGAATTGATGATATTGGAGAACTCGGCAAAAAGCGAATTGCTAAATCAAGAGTTACCATCTCCCAAATAGATTTAGCCATTTTAGTGTTTTCCAACAATAATTTTGATGGACATGAGAAGGACCTTATCAATAGTTTTAGACGATATAATATTCCATTTTTATTGGTTCACAATAAATGTGATATCATAAGACTAAGTATCTGTTTGCAAAAAGTAGTAGAGAGTAATTATGGAATGGAAATAATAGAAATATCTACCGTAGAAAATAGAAATCTAGATAAACTTACTGAAAGCATTATCTCCACAATTCCTAAAACATCTTATATTAAACCATCCCTTTTTGAAGGCCTAATAAAAAAGGGTAATACTGTACTTTTGGTAACTCCTATTGACAGTGAGGCTCCAGAGGGTAGAATGATATTACCTCAAGTAATGGCTATTCGTGATGTACTTGATAAAGACAGCATATGTATTGTATTAAAAGAAACTCAGCTGAAGGATTACATAAGAAATCATCATGATATAGATTTGGTAGTAACAGATAGCCAGGTCTTTGAAATGGTTTCGGGTATAGTACCAGAAAACATACCTCTGACTAGTTTTAGTATAATTTTCAGTAGAATAAAAGCCCATTGGGAGCCAATTTTACAAGGCACAAAACATATTTCTAAACTTCAAGATGGAGACAATATTTTGATACTGGAATCCTGTACTCATCATGTTTCCTGTGAAGACATTGGGCGTTATAAGATACCTAAATGGCTTAGTGAGTTTACTGGAAAAGATCTAAACTTTGATATAGTATCTGGCTTACAAGAATTTGAGAAAAAGCTTAATAATTGTGCGATGGTAATACAATGTGGAGGATGTGTGGCTACCCAAAAGCAAATTCAGAATAGGCTACAGCTAGCAATCGACAAAAATATTGCAGTAAGTAATTACGGAATGGCAATAGCATATACTACAGGAGTATTCGAAAGAGCCACAAAAATATTTGACTAGCCATTTATTGAGAAAAAGAGGAAATTATATGACCAATTTTATTAAAATACTAGACAATCCAATAAAGGACAAACAAGCACTTATCAGAATGCTTAATTGCAGTGCTGATGAGCAAAAACTGCTATTTGCAAAAGCCGAAAATATCCGAATTTCAACAATTAGTAATAATGTATATGGACGAGCACTTATTGAGTTATCAAATATTTGCTCCAAAGATTGCTATTATTGTGGTATCCGCAAATCCAACAATAGTATTGATAGATATGCCTTAGATATTAACGCAATAAAAGAATCCATTGACATTGCCATAGCCTCCAAAATTGGCTCAATAGCTATACAAAGTGGAGAATTAAACTCCCCTACTTTTGTGGAATCAATTTCCGAAATTGTGAAATATATAAAGTATAAATGCCCAGAAATAGGAATAACACTTTCGTGTGGCGAACAGACAGTAAAAACATACAAAAAATGGAGGCGTTTAGGTGCTGAACGCTATCTTTTGCGAATAGAAACTTCAAATAAAGAGTTATACTATAAGTACCATCCCAATAATGAAAATCATGATTTTGAGAAACGGTTACAATGCTTGCAATACATAAAAGATGCAGGTTATCAAACAGGTACAGGTGTAATGGTAGGATTGCCGGAGCAGAATTTTGAAGACCTTGCCGATGATCTAATATTTATGCGCAATATGGAAATTCATATGTGCGGAATGGGTCCTTTTATTCCTTGTAAAGGAACTCCAATGGAAAATGCAAAATCAAATTTTGATAGTGTTTTTGAGATGACATTAAGGATGATTGCTTGCCTTAGAATTATTATGCCTGATATAAATATTGTTTCATCTACAGCTATGGAAACTATAAATCCTAAGGGAAGGGAATTGGCAATAAAAGTTGGCGCAAATGTAATTATGCCAAATCTTAACCCTAGTACTCACCGTAAAAAATACTCATTATATAATAAAAAACCTACAAATGAAATCACTAATGCTAAGGAAGTAATTGATAGTTGTGCTAAAGCAATTCCTTCCGGATACATATTAAGCTTAGGCAAAAAAGGGAATTCATTGAAATGGGAAAGGTTAATGGTTTAATGGTGTAATGATATAATGAATTAATGGTATAATGGTTTAATGGTATAATGAATTAATGGTATAATGAATTAATGGTATAATGGTATAATGGTTTAATGGTTTAATTATGTAATTTCATTATTAGTACATTGTATCATTGTATTATTAAATTATTAGGTAAAGTCACTCCATTTTCCTTCAAAAAACTAAATTTTGTATTATAAACTAATGAAACTATCTAAATTTTAAACAAATACAACTTCTGCCATGAGTTCTACATCGTATATTTGCATGATTTCCTTTTGAATATACTCTGCAAGAGCCAACACCTCTTTCCCTGTGGCATTATCTTTATTTATAAGCACAAGCGCTTGGTTTTGATGAACTGCTGCCCCACCTATTTGATATCCCTTAAGTCCTGCATTATCAATTAACCAACCTGCTGCTAACTTAACTTCACTGTCGGAAATAGGATATGAAACAATATTAGGGAAATCTTTTTTCAGTGAATTTAATTTCTCGATGCTAATAATAGGATTCTTAAAAAAACTACCAGCATTTCCAATCTCATTAACATCAGGTAATTTTGAAGCTCTAATTTCACTTATCGTTTGAGCAATATTTGATATGCTAGGCTCTTTAATTCCTTTTGCATGTAGCTCTTCATTTATTCTACCATATTCGAGCTTAAAATCAGGAGTTTTAGAAAGCTTAAACAGCACCTTAGTAATTATTACTTTATCCTTAAGTTCATTCTTAAAAATACTATCTCTATACCCAAAATTACAACTTTTGGCATCGCGTTGCTTAAAGATAAATGTATCTATTTCGTAATAATACACTTTATAAATAACGTCTTTAGCCTCTACTCCATAAGCACCAATATTTTGTATAGGAGCTGCGCCCACCGTGCCCGGAATTGCTACTAAATTCTCAGCACCATAGTATTTATTCTTCACGCAAAAACTAATAAAATCATCCCATTCAACTCCTGCATTTGCTTCCACATAATATGAGTCATCATCCTGACTCATTAGTGTTATTCCCTGCATATTTATTTTTACAACAGTGCCTTTATAATTAGAGGCAAACAGAGTATTTGCTCCTCCACCAAGAAAATAAACAGGCTTAGTAATACTATCCATATCTGACAAAAAATCAAATATATCAATATCAGAATTTAGCTCATAATAATTCTTTGCCTTGGCATCAACTCCAAAGGTATTTAGATTTTTGAGAGATTTATTTCTAATTAATTTTAGCATAAATTTAGATTCTTATTAGTGTTGAAATAAGTTATTAAATAATATGGAACAAATATCAACATATTTTGTCACAATTTTTGGCTGCGCCTTCAAAAATTCCGCCAAAATAATTAACTATTCTCAATTAACAGTCACCACCTAAAGGACGTGGCTATTAAATATCAATATTTTGATAACTCCTATTTAATAATATTATCAATAGAATCAATATTTTTATATTCCTTGATAATAAAAATACTTTTAAAAAGGATATAAACG
>JAOZPM010000016.1:26100-31583 GCA_029932765.1 Bacteroidales bacterium
ATCAATATTTTTATATTCCTTGATAATAAAAATACTTTTAAAAAGGATATAAACGCAATCCTATCATAAAATTACGACCTGGCGCAGGAATTCCTGATGCATAAGGAATATAAAATCTATCAAGAATATTCTCAATAGCAACATTCATATGTAGATTTTTATATAATTTTACATCAGTTCTAAAATTCAGCGTATACCACCTTTCAGCACCATCGGGTGTATACATATAGGTTTTGCTTTTCTCACTTAGCGCTAGATTTTCAAAAGCTATTGAAGCCGAATAGTTTGAATAAATACTTGCTTTAAAATACTTATTCTCAAAACTTAAGCTAGTGCTTCCAAAATTAGGAGAAATATGCCGTAATGACTCCCCATCAGAGCCTTCGCCTGTGGATATATTATATATAGTACGAAATTTAAGCCGCTTAGTAATGTTAATATTTAATGAAGCAACACCACCAAATATTGTAGCATTATCTACATTTTGCATAGCCTGCACCTTACTCATACTACCATCATACATTATAGAATCGGCACCATTAAAAGTGAAATCGCGGCGAACAATAATATTATCAACATAAGAGGCATAGGCAGTAAGTTCCAATTGGGCAATCTTATTAAAAGATTTTATAACACTTATTTCAGCCGAATACACATATTCTGGTTGCAAATCGCTATTTGGAACAACAACGCTACCTGGCTCAGAATCAAACACCTTTGCCACATCATCAAGATTAGGAGCACGAAAACCTGTTCCCATATTTGCATTTATTTGCAAGCCCTCTTTAAGCATATATGCAATGCCAATACTTCCATTTGGCGCTTGATTTATTAAATTTATATCGCTAAAAGGAAGGCTATTTGTAGTAGTATCAAAAGTAGATTGCAAATGAATAATACTATATCGCAAACCTGCCAATAAGCTTAATTTCTTATTAATACTATATTTTAAATTCATAAAAACTCCTGCCGAAGAGTACAAATTGCTCTTATTAGGATAACGAGTTTGTATTAACTCCACCGCATCAGTTTTCGAATCTTGCGAGTAGGCCGCAGAATTAACATCATTAATCGCTATTTCGCCACCATAGAATAGATTAACTTTTTCATTAAGCTTTTTACTAAAATCAGCATTAAATGTATATAAATCTACAGATTCGGATCTATGGCGAAAGGCTGTACCTCCAAACTTTCTATCATTACGACTTTCGTCAAAACGTTGATAGGCAATAATAATTCGGCCAGAATCGTAAGCTTTATTCGCTCTAAAAAGCCTTAATCGTAGATTATGCATCGACCAATTTTGTGGACCATAATACCAATCTGCATATTTAAGATTACTACCACTATATTGTATAAGCCTATCGTAACGAGGAATATTAGAAGTAGTTGAAAAAATATAACTATAGGTAATATCAAACTTATTATTTGGTTTATATCTAAATTTTTGATTAATATTAGTAAGTGAAAAAAACGAAGGAATCATCATTGTAGGGTCATCAACATTAACCATAGTATCATTGCCAGAATCCGTTTGTCCAACAACATAATACTGCTTTCCAAAATCGGGATAATTTCCAAAATGATTTTTCCCAGCATGAAGATTAGAGAAATCACTTCTGAGAAACTGCGTATGAGAAGAAAAATTCTTCCACTTTAAATCTAAGCCAAAACCAACAGTCATTTCTGAATTTACAGTATTTGCTCTTGTAAAAGCATCGATATCAATATCAAACTTACCTTCTGTACAAAAATTAGCTTCCTTAGTATGGAAATCCATAACACCACCAAGTGCATCACTACCATAAGTAACAGAGCCTGGCCCAAAAATTACTTCTGCATGGCCCAAGGAATTAGGATCAATATTCAAGGAATTTTGGAGATTTCCTCCTCTAAAAATAGCATTATTCATACGCACACCATCAACTACCAATAAAACTGAATTTGCAGAGAAACCACGAATCATAGGACTACCACCACCAAGTTGGCTTTTCTGAACAAAAACTTTAGAGGTATTAGAAAGCATATCGGGAGTAGTTTGCGGACTTTGAAAACTAACTTCTTTAGCACGTATTTCAGTAATGCTGATGGGAAGTTCTTTCTTATCTTGCTCCCATTTATTACCCATTACAGTAAAACCCTCCATTTCGAAGGTTACTTCCTGCAAAGAAATAGTATTATTTATAAATTGTATACTATCCTTAGAAATTACCAATGGCAGAAAGTAGTTATGCTGAATTAATATATAATCATATTCTGAAAAAGACTCTAAACTAAACTCTCCTTTTGAATTAGAAACACGATAATGAGTTTTAGCAGTATCAGAAATTATAACGCCAGGAATTGGATTCTCATTAATAGAATTTACAACCCTAATAATTTGAGAATTTGCACTCAAACTTAAAGCTATTAACAATACTAAAAGAGTAATAATTCTATGCATATATACTTACTTTATATTAGATGCAAATGTATTAAAATTAGCAACGATTACTCTAATTTTTAATTAGTCTTTACCAAAGAAAAAATAGAGTAATCCACACATTATTAACCTCAACATAAAACACAACTAAATCAATCCAATACTCACCAAATATCCTCTCTAAAAATGTATGTTTCCAAATAATAATAGCTAATTATCATACATACATTTTCTTGTATATACTTGATTTTCTATTATTTAAGACATGTATAAAAATAACATAAATATATTTTCTATATTTATGTTGCAACTAAAGTTCTTTATCATATTTTTGCACTCGCAAATAAAGAAAGGGAGCCTCTAATTCAGGAGGAGAATGTTCATCCTTATATTTCAGAAAAAATTAGTTTATAATAATATATAATACTCTCGTATCCAATACGTAGAGTTATTTTTGTGTGTTTTGTGTGTTTATAATGTGATTGAGCTTGGTTAATTTATTAACTAGGCTTTTTTACTTTATATACTTAATTGTTTTTCAATAATTTTTTATTGTTTTTCAATAATTTTTATTTGTTTTTCAGTATTTTTATATAACTTTGCACAATATTAATATTAACTCAAAAATCATGAATAAAACATTAGCTCCATTAAGCATCAGGATAATTTACTGGATAACAGTAGTCTCACAATTTTTATTAGGATTAGTTATAATTGCCACAATAGCATTTAACGTATTTATCTACCTAGATATATCCGACAATCTACAGCTACACACACAATTTCCTGTGGAAATTGATTTTCTAGAAGTTGGAAGTTTAGAGATTAACGATCAAATTATTAAAGTAGAATTTGTAGAAGCAAATTCTAAGATACATTTTATTGACACCCCACGTTTTATTGCCAATAAAGTTGCTATTGCTATGCTCATTGTATCAGCAGGATTTTTCTACCTCCTACTTATTTTCAAAAAATTTATAAAAAATGTAAAAAATGGTGACACCTTTAATATTAACAATATAAAGATTCTGAAAAAATTGTCATACGGATTGGTGGCATTATGGGCTTTCACAAACATATATATGTTCCTTTTATATCATTATATTGGTACCCGCATCGAAATGGATAACATAAAAATATCATCCAATCTAAATAATTATTCGGGAATACTATTTGCGGCATTACTCATTTGGGTGATTGCGCATATATTTATAAAAGGGTTAGAGTTACAGGAAGAAAAAGATTTAACTATATAAATATGGCTATAATAATAAATCTCGACGTAATGTTAGCAAAACGCAAGATGAGCCTAACAAAACTTTCAGAGAAAGTTGGAATTACTATGTCAAATTTGTCAATTCTAAAGAAAGGAAAAGCCAAGGCTATCCGATTCTCTACTCTTGAAGCTATTTGCAATGCATTGGAATGTCAGCCAGGCGACATTATAGAATATGAGACCTAGCATAACTAAAAATTATTGACAGAGAATAAAGAGTTTTTTAAGAATAATTTTAATACTTTCGCGTTAAATGCGAATACAATACAACATTAGGTGCTAAAAAACATAACAAATAACGAGTTCTGGAAAAACGTAATTACCCTACTAAGTGCAAGCGTATTGGCACAGGCTATTCCTTTCATGCTATTGCCTATCCTTCAGAAATGGTTCTTCACGCCTTCCGATTTCGGTATTTTAGCAATTTACACCTCCATTAGTCTATTATTAGCCAGTATTGCTTCTTTTAAATATGAGTTAGCCATCGTAAACGAAGAAAGTGACGATAATGCCCAACATCTTTTTTGGGGGTCTGCAATAATTGCTCTAATTTTTACAATTGTAATCACTATTATTCTTAAGCTCTTTACAAAGCCTATTTCCGAATTATTTAAAGCTGAAGAACTTGGCAATTATATAATGCTAATACCTCTTACAATTATATTTGTAAGTTTTGGCGAAATATTAAATTTTTGGAATAATAGGAAAAAGGAATTTAAAACAATAGCTGCTGCTAAGATTTCGAAATCTATAACTGCTGAATCTTCAAAACTTATCCTAGGAAAGATCTCACTAAATAACGGACTTATTATTGGAAGAATTATTGGCGAATTTTTCTCTTTGCTATTTCTTTTGACAAACTTTATCAGGTATGATTTAGCATCATTTACAAAGTTTAATTTTGATAAAACAAAGCATATATTAAAAAAGAATTATAGGTTTCCTACATTTTCGATGCCTTCAGTTTTCGTAGGCAATTTTATTAATGTGGTTTTTATTGCATTGATAAGTCGTTATTTCGGGACTACTGCTGCGGGTATAATTGGTGTTTCTGTAGTATATGTAGCTGTGGCTTTTGGCATTATGTCGCAGGCATTCTCTCAAGTATTTTTCAAAGAAATACACGAACACAAAAGTCGAAAAGAGCTATTAAACTTTTATCTAAAAAACGCAGCTATACTATCAACAATCAGCATTTTGATTATTATTATTGTGGAAATAATTCCTTCCAATGCCATTGTATTTATTCTTGGTGAGCAGTGGATTGAAATGGTAGCAACACTAAAAATCCTTGTATTTGCATATGGAGCTCAGTTTATAACATCATCACTTTCTTTTATTTATATTCGTTTGAACAAACAAAGGACTATGCTTATTTTCGACATACTGCATTTGGCAATGATATGGATTAGTATTGTTATGGCATATAAATTCTATGGCAGCTATTTTAGTGTTATAATAGCCTATACTATCGCACAAATAGTGTATTATCTTATTGCATTTATTGCCGCAATTGTGTTTATAAATAAAGCTAAACTACAGCAATAGACAGAGTTTCAAGCAATAAAAGAATCCCAAACAGAAAAGCAAAAATATATTTATAGAATTCCTTGTAGAACTCATAAAAAACATTACTTTTGCACTCGCATTTGAGCAAATCAGATCACCATTGGAGAGGTGGGTGAGTGGCTGAAACCGCATGTTTGCTAAACATGTGTACGGGAGACTGTACCGGGGGTTCGAATCCCCCTCTCTCCGCTTTTAAAATAGCAGTAAACTGCAACT
>JAOZPM010000102.1:0-10364 GCA_029932765.1 Bacteroidales bacterium
TCAAAAAAACAAGAGCTTTGCATTAGTCAATTTTTTATTGAAATATAAAAACTGGAGATGATTTTTAAGCACTGATTTTCCTTTGTTAATAAAGAAATTATAAAAAGCTGAAAAAGCTGAAAATAATCTGCATTTAAGTAATTAGTTTCATTAGATTTGCACTACCATAAATACAAGGTTATATATAATACCCTAACCTTTACAACGTCCTGATAAACAATAGTTTTAAATCAAACATTATGCGCAAGATTAAAAATGCTTTAGTATCGGTTTTTCATAAAGAGGGATTGGAAGAAATTCTGAAAACCTTAGACGATAAAAACATTCAGATATACTCTACTGGAGGAACCTATAAATACATTGAGAACTTAGGGATAAAAGCCCATAAGGTAGAGGATTTAACAAGCTACCCAAGTATACTTGGTGGTAGAGTAAAAACTCTTCACCCAAAAGTATTTGGTGGCATACTTGCTCGTAGAGAATTACAAGAAGACTTGGCGGCACTTAATTCTTATGAAATCCCTCAATTTGATTTAGTAATTGTAGATCTTTATCCTTTTGAGAAAACTGTTGCTTCTACTTCCAATGAGTCCGAAATTATTGAAAAAATAGATATTGGAGGAATTTCTCTTATCCGCGCTGCGGCAAAAAACTATAAGGATGTAATAATTCTTCCTTCGGCAGACTTATACCCTGAGTTTGCAGAATTGATGAAAAACGGTGACGCCACAACAACTCTTGAAGAGAGAAAGAAATATGCTGCTAAGGCTTTTGCTGTTAGCTCAAATTATGATACTGCTATCTTCAATTATTTTAATACCGACAAAAAAATCAATAACCTACGATTAAGCGAAGATGCTGTTAAAACTTTGCGTTATGGAGAAAATCCACATCAAAAAGGATATTTCTTTGGTAATATGGAAGAGGTGATTGAACAATTACATGGAAAAGAAATTTCTTATAATAATATACTCGATATTGATGCCGCAATAAGATTAATTACTGATTTTAAAGATACTACTTTTGCTGTGTTAAAGCATAACAACGCTTGCGGTATTGCCAGTAGAGATACGGTGCTTGAGTCTTGGCACAGGGCTCTAGAGGGAGATCCTATTTCTGCTTTTGGTGGCGTATTAATTTGCAATAGAGAAGTTGACGAAGCTACCTCCATGGAGATTGATAAGCTTTTTTATGAAGTACTTATTGCACCTAGTTTTAGCAATGATGCACTTGGCGTTCTTAAGAAAAAGAAAAATCGTATTCTTTTGAAGCTAAAAAATGCTAAATTTGCTGAGCAATCAGTTCGTACGGCATTAAATGGCTTTTTGGTTCAAGATTCGGATTTGAAAACAGAGCAAAATAGCGACTTAATAACTGCAACAAAGGTTTCGCCATCGGATAGTGAATATGTAGATTTAGTATTTGCCAATAAGATTGTAAAACATTCTAAAAGCAATGCCATGATAATTGTTCGTGATAAGCAATTGGTATCAAGTGGTGTTGGAGAAACTTCGCGAGTAGATGCATTTAAGCAAGCCATTGATAAGGCAAAGAATTTTAAGAAAAGCACAGAGGGTGCCGTTGTTGCAAGCGATGCTTTCTTTCCTTTTGCCGATAATGTAGAGCTTGCTCATTCGGTAGGAATCAACGCTGTGGTGCAGCCTGGAGGATCCATTAAGGATCAAGATTCCATTGACTATTGCAATGCAAACGGAATGGCAATGTGCCTTACCGGAACACGTCATTTTAAACATTAATAATACTTAACACCTCAAAAAATATGGGACTATTTTCCTTTTTCCAAAAAGAGATTGCTATTGACCTAGGAACAGCAAATACAATTATTATCCATAACGATAAAGTTGTAGTTGATGAGCCTTCGATTGTAGCAATAGAGCGCAAGACCGACAAGATTATTGCTGTTGGCAAAAAAGCGCTAATGATGCATGGTAAAACCCACGAAAACATTATTACCGTACGACCATTACGCGATGGTGTTATTGCCGATTTTCAGGCTGCAGAACATATGATTCGTGAGATGATAAAACTTATCAATCCCAAAAAATCACTATTTCCACCAAACTTAAAAATGGTAGTATGTATTCCTTCGGGAATTACAGAGGTGGAAGAGCGCGCAGTAAGAGACTCTGCAGAGCAAGCTGGCGCAAAGGACGTAAGATTGATTCATGAGCCTATGGCTGCCGCTATTGGTATCGGAATTGACGTTTTGGAACCCAACGGAAATATGATTGTGGATATAGGAGGTGGAACTTCCGAAATTGCCGTTATTGCTCTTGGTGGTATTGTAAATAATACTTCTATTCGTATTGCTGGTGATGATTTTACTGCTGATATTGTTGAGTATATGCGAAAACATCATAATATAACCATTGGTGAGCGTACTGGCGAAAGAATTAAGATTGAAGTTGGCGCTGCTACTACCGATTTGGAAACTCCTCCTGAGGATTTTGCCGTTCATGGTAGAGATATGCTTACTGGTATTCCAAAAGAGATAATGGTAAATTATATCGAAATTGCTGGCGCTTTGGATAAGTCTATTTCTAAAATAGAGGCGGCGGTGCTTAATGCGCTTGAGAATACTCCTCCCGAATTATCAGCAGATATTTTCAGAACAGGAATATACCTTGCTGGCGGTGGCTCACTATTGCGTGGCCTTGATCAAAGACTTCACCTACGTACAAAACTACCTGTACATGTAGCTGACGACCCATTAAGAGCCGTTGCTCGTGGTACTGGTATTGCATTGAAAAACTTTGAGAAATTCACTTTCTTAATTAAATAATATATTTAATAGAAAATAGAGAATCAAACAATGAGAAACCTTATTAGTTTTATTATAAAGTATTCGTTTCTCTTTGTTTTCCTATTTCTCGAAATTATTGCCTTTTCTCTTCTTGTTTCCAATAATTCGTATCAGCGATCGGCATATATTTCTGCAAGCAATAAGCTTACTTCCAATATTCAGAATACAATTAGCGAAACCACCGATTATATCGGATTAAAGGATGTAAATGAGAAACTTGCCACCGAAAATGCTTTTTTGCGTTCGCAATTATTAGAATCTAACCTTTGGAAAGCCGATAGCTTACTCCAATATATCGACACTCAAAAAACACAGTTTTATACCTATATACATTCTCAAATAATTAGTAATAGTTTTCAAAGTAGAGACAATTATCTAATACTCGATAAGGGTAGTAGCGATGGTGTTGAAGTAGAAATGGGCGTTATATCTTCTGATGGCATTGTGGGAATTGTAAACTCTGTTTCAGAAAATTTTTGTAGCGTAATTTCTATTTTACATTCAAAATCGGCTATTGATGCCAAAATAACTTCCAACGAATATACTGGCACATGCTTTTGGCCAGGTAGTGATTATCGCCTGGGAGAATTAAAAAACATTCCTTCGCACACCAAGCTTACAAAGGGCGATACTGTTGTTACAAGTGGTAATTCAAGTATTTTTCCTCCAGAAATTCCAATTGGATTTATTAATGACTTTAAGCTTAAACCTGGGCGAAGTTTTTATAATATAGAAATACAGTATAATACTGATTACAATAAGATTAGCCACGTATATATTATCCACAACTTGCTTAAGGGTGAGCTAAAAAAAATAAAGGAGGTGAGAAATGCTAAATAGGAATTTCTTTATTAATATACTACGTTTTATTGCCGTGGTTTTGGCACAGGTATTTATTTTTAATAAGCTAAATTTTGGGGGAATAGCCAATCCAATGATTTATCCTCTATTCATTATCCTATTGCCTTTTGAAACTAATAATAACTTAAATTTAATAGTAGCTTTTATGCTGGGCCTTAGCGTCGATCTGTTTACCGGAAGTATGGGATTACACACTTCGGCGGCAGTATTCACAGCTTTTATTCGCCCATTGGCTTATAGGGTTATTAGCTCCAATAGAGTTTATGAAAGTGGAATAAAACCTGGTATTAATGACCTTGGTATTAGATGGTTTATTAGCTATACTTTTTTTCTAGTATTTGCTCACCACTTTTTCTTTTTCTTTATTGAGTCGTTTAGCTTTAATGAGTTTTGGCATACGCTTTTAAAAATAATTATATCCACATTATTAAGTTCTCTTTTTATAATAATACTGGATTTTATTTTTAAGCCAAATAAGAAATAAACTTTTATAAAATATCAAAAGCCCCTTGAATTGACTTTCTTGGGGCTTTTTTAGTTGGGCGTTGTTTTCCTCCCCATATTTACACCAAATTCAAATCTTGATTTAGTAATTCAACATGGAAATTTATTTTGGCATTTAATGCTCTAAAAACTTTAAGAATTGTTTCGAACCTAGCATCGGTAAGATTGTTTTCAATTTTAGAAATCTGCGACTTCTTAACCCCAACCATTTCTCCAAGCTGCGCTTGAGTCAGGTTTCTATCCTTTCTAGCCTTTTTTATTGCCTCACCTAATAACTCTAGTTTAAGTTCTTGCTCAAAACTATCTCGCTCTTCAGTTCCAACTTTCCCTATGTATTTATCTGTTACTTTATCTAATGTGTATGTTTTCATATCTATTGAGTTTTATCTTTAAAATACTCTACTCTAATTTGTTTTGCTTTTTTAATCTCCTTTTTAGGTGTCTTTTGTGTCTTCTTAATAAAGCCATTAGTACCAACAACTATAGTTTCCTTTTCTCCAGTTTTATCCCAAAAAGCTAATAATCTATATTTCTTCTTATTAAACAACGTCCTAAATTCCCATATATCTCCATCAAGTTTCTTGAACACCTCACTATCAATAATCTGTTGAGATTTACGAATATTAAAGATTATCTTATTAACAGCCTTCTTTTCAATCTCATCAAAAAAATCAAGAGCTCCTTCAAGTATCTCAACCTTAAATCTATTATTCATATCAAAATTTTTACAAAGATAGTAAAAGTTTCTTAAAAAGGAAACTATCATTAAAACACATCAAATCCTAATTTTTTTTTAATCTTATTTTTCTAAGTACATGACAAAAATACTATGTTTGGGCTAAAGCCCATACATGAAAACTAGTAATTTAGTTATTCATTTTTTTTGCCATGTACTGAGGTTTTTTTTATTTGATTATTATTTCTTACATGTTTTAATTCCAAATGGAGCATAAAGCGGACAGAAACTAACAACGCTTGTCAGTACAAATACTGCTGCTAAAATTGATAATATAATACCAAATGTTCCTGAAATAATACCTGTATAGTAAAGAATTGCTACAATTATCGCTATAATAATTCGGATAATTTTATCTGCTGATCCCATGTTTTTTTTCATCTTCTTAAAAGTTTAATTATTTGCATTATTGCTCAGCAAATGTACCACGGGAAAAACTTCTATGCAGTGACTTGGGTCACCACTATCCAATTATTTTTATTCCATCTTTATTTTGTTCCACTTTTCCATCTATTTCAAGCTTTTTAAGAATCCTAGATATCACCTCCCTAGCGGTGCCCAGTTCGTTAGCAATTTGGCTATGACTCATATTCACAGGACTATTATTGGTAAGTAGCGATTTTTTCTTCAAATGATCGAAGAGCCTTTTGTCCATTTTATCGACAAGCAAATGCTTAATGGTATCCAATAGTTCGGTATACCTAAGGTTGTATTGATAGTAGAATAGTTCATTAAACTCAGGATAATCACGCAACCACTTTGGCAATTGCTCTACGGGAATTAAAAGAATTTGCGAATTCTCCTCGGTGATAGCATATACTTTACTCGGAGTGTGTTTTAAGGCTGCATGGAAAGTCATTACGCAACTTTGTGAGGGCTCAATATAATACAGTAGCAACTCTTTCTCCTCAAATCTAGAATATACTTTTACTAAGCCATTAAGCACTATTGGCAACACTTTTATATATTGCTCTTCTTTCAGTATTTCGGTCCCCTTGGGGAATTCCATAACAGTAGATTTCTTAATTATCTCATCAATTAATTTAGAGCTTAAAAACGAAAGCTTTTTTCTGTCAAATTCCATTTGTTTTATTTGTCTTTAGTTTTGTTAAGCAAGCTATAAATAAAGAATATTAAACTGCCCGCTAAAAAAAATGATATTTAAATTTTGTAGTAAACTTAGACGGAAAGAGCTATTAAAAAATGCAGCACATATAACTAATAGTATAAACTTATTGTTAAGATTTTAAGCTGCTTTTGTTTCAAGAGGAAAAGATAACCTAAATATAGAGCCTTTTCCTATTTCACTTTCTACCCATATTTTACCACGATTTTTTTCAATAACTTCTTTACAAAATATTAAACCCAATCCCGTTCCTGCTTCGTTATCTGTACCTAATGTATTGGTTTTTTGAGTAATATCAAATAGCCTTTTTATTTTTTCTTCGCTCATTCCTACTCCTGTATCTTCTACAGAAATAATGGTGCTATTATCGTCATTTTCTGCACTTATAGTGATAGTGCCATGTCGTGGAGTGAATTTTACAGCATTGGCAACCACATTTCTTAGTATCGTTTTTAGTATTTCTTTATCGGCATAAACACTAAACCCCTTGGATAGCTCAATAATAATTTCAATATTTTTGATTTGTGCCATGTTTTCTATGTCGAAAAGAGTTTCGTTTAACACCTGTTCAACTTCAATATTTTTAGAATTAACAATAAACTTTCCTTTGTGCACCATTGACCATTCAAGCAAATTTTCTACTAAATTAAAAGCTCCTTTTGAACTATCAACAACATGTTTTATTAATTCCTCTCTTTCGGTATTATCATACTCGGCATGGTTTTCCAAAAGAATATTTGAAAATCCCAAAATGGAGTTAAAAGGGCTTCGTAAATCATGTGCTATTATATCAAAAAATTTATCCTTCGTTGCATTGGCCTCTTCAAGTGTTAAATTAATTTCTTGAATTTTCTCTTTTTGATCATTAACTTCTAAAAGAGATGATTGTAATTCTATATTTTTTTTATAAAGTTCTGCACTTTGCGCATTAATTTTTACTGCTTGTGATTTTAGGGTGTTATTTTGTTTCTCCAATCGTTTTTCACTTAATTCATTTTCTTTCTTAAAGTTGTTTATAATAAGAAAAATGAAAAAATAAAGAACACTCATATTAATATAAATATACAGCACATTGTTTATACCATTGTGATAGAACATATTGAATCCATCTATTATATATGTTGATACAATAAATAAAAAATAACTAAAGAGATACAATGGTATATAGCATTGCTTTTTTTTATAAAACAATAAAGGAACTATTGAAGGAATAATGGTTAAAAAGAACCCATAATTACTTTTTAGGAAATAGGAGAAAAAGGCAGAGAAAATAGCAACTACATACAAAATTGAAATTGAAACATTAAATTTGCGCAGATAATTTAATAATAAAACTAAAAAAAGAAAAATTGATGTGAAAAAATTAACAATTGGAAAAATTAACTTTACGCTTTCATATAACTGATTATCCGCATCTTTACAAAAAAATAGCTGGCCTATTTTTGATATATTAAAAGTATGACTATATGGATAGTCTATGAATATAATAACAATGCTTGCTAATAAAAGGAATAATCCACCAAAGAAAGCTATGCCGTTTAGAAAGCGTACTTTCTTTAATTGACCATTCTCAGTATGTTCATCTGTACCAATGCTAATAATTGCGTTTAATAAATCTTTTAGTTTCATTCGTTAGTTTATATCCAACAAATTTAAATAAAAAAGCGGTTTATCAAAATAAAATTTAATAACCGCTTTTTTGAGTAAATCACTCTTCTGCTGTATTACAACAATCCATCATTCCAATAAATCTCCTTCTGAACATCATAAAAAGGATTAATTTTAAAGGTTTTGCCATTAGCTTTGTTTGTAACCTCACCTTTCATAAAGTCAACACGGATGATGTCCTTATCATTAAGCTCCAGCTCCGAAATCATTTCTGGAGAATATGTCAAAATAGGCATAGCTGCATTTATAGCATTTCGCTCATAAATAGAGCCATAACTTTCTGCCAAAATACAAGAATTATTCAGTGCCTTAAAGCAATCTACAGCCTGTTGGCGAGAGCTTCCTGCCCCAAAATTCTTTCCAGTAATAATAATATCATTATCCTGAGTTTCTTTGGCATAATTCTCAAATCCTTCAAGATTATCAAAGGCATATTGTCCCATTTCGTTAATGTCGGTAATGGAAAGATATCTATTATGAAAAATCATATCAGTATCAATATCATCAACCATAATTAACCAAGCACGACCCTCAACAATAAGAGCTTTCTCGGCTCCTTTTTCGATAGTTTTATCTGCAGCCTTAAGCTTTAGCCCTTTATTTTCGAACTCCACTGGCACATCATTCTCAATCATCTCGTCGGTAATATATCCTGCAATTGCCGACATAGCAACCGTAGCTGGAGATGCTAAATATACTTCTCCCTTTCCTTGCTTTCCTCTAAAGTTTCTATTTCCTGTAGAAATAGTAATTTCCTCAGGTCCATTTTGTCCAACTTGCCCAGCTGCGCATCCTGCACATCCCGCATTTGAAACCAGTGCTCCAGCATCCTTAAAAATCTTTATTAGTCCTTCATCAAGGCATTGTTGCCAAATTTCGTCAGTGGAAGGTACAATCTTTAAAACTACTCCATTGGGCACTTTTTGTCCCTTCAGAATTTCGCCAGTAATACGCATATCTTCCATACGTCCGTTGGTACAACTACCTATAAAAGCAGAATCAATTTTTGTACGCTTTACACTCTCTAAGGTAGTATCGTCGTGAGGATGACCAGGCATTGCTACCATTGGTACAAACTTATTCATATCCACCTCATACTCTTCAGCATAAACAGCGTCAACATCTGCAAATATCTTCTTCGATTTTTTACCACTTAATCTCTCTAGATCTCTAAGAATAGTGTCGTTAGGAGTAAAAAGTAGAATTATCGCTCCCATCTCTGTTGCCATCGACGAAATTGTAATTCTCTCATCAAGAGTAAAATTTTCAACATCATCACCATAAATTTCAACAGCTTTACCCAATAATTTATTAGCACCAAAAATATTCAGTAAATTTAAAACAACATCTTTTGCTGCAACATTTACTGGACGTACGCCCGTTAAAGTCAATTTAACCGATTCTGGAACTTTAAACCAAGCATTACCTTTTGCCCAAACAGCAGCAATATCTTGATCTCCCATTCCCTGACCAAAAGCACCAATTGCACCCGTGATATTAGCATGGGAATCGGTACTTACAAATGTGCCTCCAGGTTGTACTAAACCACGTTCAATGGCTTGGTGAGTTCCAATTCCTGTATCAATATCAAAAACCACAATATCGTTCTCTCTAGCAAACATTCGGCAATAATGCTGATTGGCAGCATATTTTTGATCCGATCCGCCGGGGTTGGTATCAAAAGTAAAAAATGTTTTTGAAGGGTCTTTGATAGTAAGGCCGTTGTTAATTAGGTTTTTAACAACATTTGCACCGCCAAAATCACGAGCTACTCGTGCATCAATTTCCACATCAGCAATCTCACCAGGTTTTACTGTAGCATTCTTTCCGTGGCTTGCTATAATCTTTTCTATTATTGTCATTATGTGTATTTTAAGTTTTAAAATTAAGGATAGAGGACTAGGATCCCGATAGGAATCGGGAGGATAAAGGAGCTCAAAGATAGAATTCTATTTCCAAACCCTTTTTTCTAGCCCTTTAACTTAAGAAGCAATTTAAGGTTCAAGGTCAAGGCGGACGAAGGAATGTAATTTAAGAGTTTACTTTAGTAAATGACTAAATTGCATTTCGAGGACAACGCAGAGATTGAGCCTTAAATTGTTTCTACAACTTCAATCTTTCTTTGAATGGTAGAAAGGTCATGAAATCAGCATGATGCACCACATAAGCCTCAGTACTACGCTTAATCATATTTCCCTCGCCAGCATGAGCTGCAATAATATGACTTACTGGAGCAGGAATTCCACATTGCTCAGCAATACTAACACCACTAAAAGGGTGACGTACATATTTTCCATAGCTTCCCTGAATAGCCTTACCATTTTCGTCAAGCTCATATTCCAAAAGCTTACCCACATCGCAAAGTATTGCGCCAGAAATCAACACATCCATATCGCAAGTAAGCTCACCATGATACATATCGTTAATTTTATTACCAGCATCGCGGGCAATATGCACTACGCTACGCTTATGATCCATAAAGGTAACTTTAAGATCAGGCCCCACCAATAATGTGAACGGTATTACATTTAAATCATCGGCTGTAAGAACAGAGCGCTCTAGCGCTAATTCCCATACGTCAGCAGTTTGCTTACGAAGGGTTTCGTCTTTTATCCAGCCTATTTCTTCGCCCCAAAGGGCTTTTA
>JAOZPM010000103.1:0-10312 GCA_029932765.1 Bacteroidales bacterium
GCTCCCGAAATAAATACAATTTTCTTCATATATGATATTATTATGTGAATTTTTTATTCTATTAGTTAATTATATTCAACAAATTTAATAAAAAACATAATATCATTTAGATATGTTTTAATATGTTGTTTTGAGTAAAATAAATTTACTATTGACTTTTTATGATTTTTATTGTATATTGTGCTCTGTATTGCAATAGGTTTAATTAAAAGTTCATTCTATTTATTTTTTAATACTTATGATAGCATAGTTTGAATAAAAAATCTATTTCTTTATTATAAAATAACTAGGTAGAAATTATTATAAACTTAAAATATAAACTATGGAAAAGGTATTGAATTTATTTGACGACCAGCATTGGGAAAATGCTGATGAGTACTTTAATGGTACGTTAAGAAAGGTGTTGAGGGATGAAGATGGCTATAAAACTATTCTCTTAAGATTACCAAAAAACTTTAAAATGGCACCACATACTCACCTTGTTACAGAGCAGAATTTTGTTGTTGATGGGCAGTATACTTATAAGGGAGAGGTTTATGCTAAGGGAACATATCAGATATTTAGGCCCCATGATGAGCATGGTCCTTTTGAGTCCAAAGAGGGAGCTACAATATTAGTTATTTGGGATAAATAATAAGTAGTGTATTGTAAAGTGAAATACCTACTTTTGCAATCTAATAAATTTATTAAGTTGCAATGAAGTTTGAACAATACGATATATCAGATAAACTACAAAGAAGTATAGCTGATGCGGGTTTTCGCCGACCTACGGATATACAATATAAGTCTATGCCTGCAATTTTGCGAGGTGAAGATGTGCTTGCAATAGCACAAACTGGTACAGGAAAAACTGCTGCATTTGCAATTCCAATTCTAAATACTCTAATAAATAGGAAGGCAAAGAGTAATACAAATGCGGTGCGTTGTGTTGTTATGGCACCAACTCATGAGCTAGCCTTGCAGCTAGAGAAAGTATTTATTTCTTTGGCAAAATATACTAATTTATCAATTCTGAGTATATATGGAGGTGTAGATCAAACGCCACAAAAAGCTAAGCTTAACGAAGGTGTAGATATTCTTATTGCTACTCCTGGTCGTTTGTTTGACTTGCGTAGCCAAGGAGATTTAGACCTTTCGGCAGTGGAAATATTGATTTTAGACGAAGCGGACCATATGTTAGATATGGGATTTATTAATGATATTAGAGATTTAATAAAGTTTATTCCTAAAAAGCGTCAAACATTATTCTTTTCTGCAACAATTAATAAATCCATAAAAAAGCTTGCTTATTCATTAGTTCGCAATGCCATAAGAATACAAATATCGCCAAAAGACCCTGTGGCAAAAAATATTGACCATGCTAAGGCTTTTGTAGAGATGGATGATAAACGTTTCTTTTTGGAAGATGTAATAAAAAGTGAACCTGATAAGAAGATTTTAGTTTTTGTGCGTACAAAGGTTCGTGCCGAAAGAGTAAAAAAAGCCATGGAAAGGGTAGAGATTGACACAGATACAATCCATAGTGATAAAACACAGGATGAGCGCCTTGATAATATGGAGCGATTTCGCAATGGAGAACTAAAAATACTTATTGCTACCGATGTAAGTGCTAGGGGAATAGATATTCCTAATGTGGATTTTGTAATAAATTACGATTTACCAGAAACCCCAGAGAATTATGTGCATAGAGTAGGGCGTACTGGTCGTGGCGATAGTAAAGGACAAGCTATGTCGTTCTGCAGTACCGAGGAATACGATATTCTAGCAGAAATAGAAGAAAGCCTTGGCAAACCCATTAATAAAATGGAGATTTCAAAAACTGATTATAAAAATACAATCAAAATTTCTGGCGAAAAAGATAATGATTGGCAGAAAGTTATGGGCGAAATTGATACTGAAGATCAGCAAGTAAGAAAGAAGAAGAATCGAAAAAAACGTAAATAATGGTTAATTATTAATGTTTAATTTCCAATTATTAATTAACCTCTAAGATTAGATTTTGGAGCTTTAATAATGCTTGTTATCAGTCTAATAATCTGAATAGCATCTTTGTAGATGATTTCAAAGTCATTTTTTAAGATATAATCTGTTTCTTTTAGAAGTTCTAACTAGTATATGGTTTCATTAATCTCTTTTTGGGCTATTGCTAGCTTATGAATAAAATCAGCCTTTGATAATGCAAGCTCAGATTCGCGAACCATAGCACCTACACTGGTACCACTCCTTATTACTTGTTTTGATAATATGTATTCTTTCTTGGTTTCAACTAAGTATTTATATAGTTTTACAATCTTAATTGCAAAAGAAAAACTTTTAGTTTTAACTATGTTGTCTATCATAAGAATTATTAATATTTAATTCTTATATCCGTTCATGATATAGATTGACACAAAGTTTAGTTGAAAATGGAATGTTTATTATTGATAAACAGATTACTGACAGGCATACCGCTGATCAACAGATTCCAGATTACTGACATACAAATCACTAACCAACCGATCACCGATTAATCTCCCAAAATACCTACATATTGCTATATTTTAAGAACTAAATTCTCTTATCTTTGTTTTTTTATGATAATTATTAAACTATATACCAATGATTAAAGGACTATTTATAAGTATTGCTCTATTAATGAGCTCTATGGTCTATTCTCAAAATGAGAATATTGTAAACCATAATTTGAATGTAAAAGTTGATATAAGTACTTCAACTATTACGGTTACTGATTCCATTACAATCAATGGTGAATATGATAATACTTTTCTGCTAAATTCGGATTTAGTACCATTCTCAAATTCAAAGAATATCACTATTTCTAAAGTTGAGAATACTAATACTGCTAATAATGTAGGAATGGATAGAGAATCATCGGAAGTGAAAACTACTTTATGGAAAATAAAAGGAAAAGCAAAAGATTTTGTAATTTCTTATAAAGGAAAAATAGCTCCTAAAGAAGATAAGAGTGGCGAAAATTACCAAAGAGGTTTTACATATATTTCAGGAATAATTTCGGAGCAAGGAACATATCTTGCTGGTTCTACATACTGGATTCCTAATTTTAAGGATAAGGTTTATACATATACACTAACAACTGAGCTGCCTTCTGACTGGAGTAATGTATCTACAGGCGAGAGAGTTAGTGTTAGCAAAACAGCAACTACACATACAGATACATGGTTTTGCGACAAACCACAAGAAGAAATTTATTTAATAGCTGCTAAATTTACTGAGTATACTTATGAAATGGGCAATGGCGTAATGGCAATGGCTTTTTTGCGTACTCCTGACGAAGGAATTGCTAATAAATACTTGGAAGTTACTGAGCAATATATGAATATGTATGTGGAGATGCTTGGCGATTATCCATACACTAAGTTTGCTTTGGTAGAAAACTTTTGGGAAACAGGTTATGGAATGCCTTCTTTTACTCTTTTGGGAGAGAAAATAATTCGTTTCCCATTTATATTGCATTCATCGTACCCACATGAGCTGCTTCATAATTGGTGGGGAAATAGCGTTTATGTAGATTTTGAGTCTGGTAATTGGTGCGAAGGTATCACTGCTTATATGGCTGACCATCTTATTAAGGAACAAAGAGGTGCTGGGCAAGATTATCGCCGTTCTACTTTGCAGAAATTTAGTAATTATGTTGATGAGAGTAATGATTTTGCGCTTTCTACATTTATTAATCGTACTGATGGACCTAGTGAAGCTATTGGTTATGGCAAAGCACTTATGATGTGGCAAATGTTGCGTCGCAAAGTTGGTGATGAAACTTTTGTTAAAGGAATGAAGCTTTTTTATGATAATAATAAGTATAAAGCTGCTTCTTATGACGATATACGAATAGCAATGGAGGAAGTTGCTGATATGGATTTAAAACCATTTTTTGAGCAGTGGGTAAATAGGTTAGGGGCGCCACAAATTGCAATTAGTGATTATAAAGTTGATAGCTACGGTGGTAAATATCGCCTACATCTATCTATGGAACAACAGCAGACATCTGAAGCTTTTAATATAGATATTCCTGTATATGTGGTTACTAAAGATGGTGCTGAAGAGTTTGTGGTAAATATGGATTCTAAGAAACAAGATTTTCAATTAAATATATCAGCAAAACCATTAAAACTATTTGTGGATCCACTTTATGATGTATTTAGAATTCTCACTCAGGATGAAGTGCCTCCTTCATTGTCTAAAATATGGGGGAGTAAGGATAATTTAATTATTCTGCCAAAGAAAGCTAGTAAAGAGCAGCGCTTATTATATGAGGAATTAGCAAAGCAATGGCAAGCTGCTGATAATGATAATTTTGAAGTAAAATATGATAGTGATATTAAGGAATTGCCAAAAGAAAAAACTCTTTGGATTTTAGGTTTTGATAATAAGTATATATCTGCTGTTGATTTTGAAATGGAGAATTATAAATCTAATATAGCAGAAGATTCAGTAATATATGAGGGCAAAAGACTTGTAAAAGAAGGCAGTAGCTTTGTATTTACAAGTTTTGATAAAGATATAGCTGGGAAGCAAAATATATTTATTGCCACGGATAATGCAGAAGCTATAGCAGGTCTTGTGCGTAAGTTACCTCACTATGGAAAATATAGCTATTTGGCATTTAGTGGTAGTGAACCAACAAATATTGCAAAGGGTCAGTGGCCAATATTTAATTCTCCTTTAATCAAGAATTTGGATAAAGGGGCTAATAAAATCACCCTTTCCGAAGAGCGAAAAGCATTGGCATATTTAAAACCAGTTTTTTCAGAGAAAAGAATGATGACAGATATTAAATTTATGGCATCTGAAGAAATGAAGGGTAGAGGAATAGGTACTCCAGAAATTGATGAAGTTGCTAAATATATTGCTACGGAATTTCAAAAAGCTGGATTAAAAAAATATGATGGTGCATACTATCAGAAATTCTCTCATAGATTTGATGATAAAGGCAATATTGACCTTTATAATGTTATTGGTGTAATTGAAGGAACTGATCCAAAACTAAAGGATTATCCTGTTGTAATTTCTGCTCATTACGATCATTTGGGACTTGGCTGGCCTGATGTACGCAAAGGTAATGAAGGTAAAATTCATTATGGTGCTGATGACAATGCCAGTGGTGTTGCCACTATTATGGAGCTGGCTCGTGCAATGGGTAAAAATAAACCTAAGCGTAGTATTATATTTCTAGCTTGTACGGCAGAAGAGGCAGGGCTTATTGGCTCAAGATATTTTGTAAAGAATTACCATGAGAATAATAAAGGTGAGTTTTTTGCTAATGTGAATATTGATACAGATGGTAGTCTTTTTGATACTAAACTATTGGTGCTAAATGCAAATACTGCTCGTGAATGGAAGTTTATATTTATGGGGACAAACTATACCACTGGTGTACAAAGTGAAGTAATAGAAAAACAACTTGATGCTAGTGATCAGATGTCGTTTATTGAAAAAGGAATTCCCGCAATTCAACTTTTTACTGGTCCTACACAAAATTATCATCGCCCAAGCGATACTTATGATAAGATTGATGGTAAAGGCCTAGTTAAGGTTTGTACTGTTGCCAAGGAAGTATTGCTTTACCTAGCCGACAGGGAGAATGCAATGCCATTTACTGGTGAAAATGCTCCAGCAAAAAGCTCTATGCCATCTCATAAACCTAGCAACTCTAAAAGAGTGGGTACAGGAATTATTCCTGATTTTGCTAATCATGGCAAAGGAGTAAAAGTAGGCTCTGTGGTAGAAGCTTCGGCCGCCGCCGTAGCAGGAGTAATGACAGGAGATATTATTGTTGGTATTGATAATACTAAAGTAGATGACCTTAAGCAATATTCTGATGAGCTCAAAAAACATAAACCTGGTGATACAGTTTCTATTAAAGTACTGAGAGCAGGAGAGGAAAAAGTGTTTAATATTAAACTTGTAGAACGCTAAAATTATTTTAACAATGTAAGTATTATTTGTTATTTTTTAGGTCTAAAAAATAGGTTTTTGTATACAATAATAAAGTTTTATAGTACATAATAAATACATAATCAGTTAGTTGTGTTGATTTATTCATTTGAAATAGTATTATTATTTTTACTATTTTAGCGCTGTATTTGTATTGACAATTATTATTCCATAAAAAAAGTATTTTATGGAGAATATTCTTAAAAAATTAAGATAAAATATTATAACTAAAGTTTAAGTAATTAAAATCTTATCTTGCCATAAGGGTAATTTCGTTTTTTAAGCGTCTTATAAACATACACTAGTATCTATATAATTTATATATACTAAAAAAGAACAACTAAATATTGAGCAAACTGTTGTATAGTCGGTTCTTAATATTTAAGTTTAATTGTAAGATCATTTATTTAGCGGAACAATAATTATGAAAAAAAATTACTTTTTAAGATTATTAGTATTTATTAGCCTTTTCTTTGGAATTGAATCTTTGTCTTTTGGGCAGAATCAGAACTATTTGGAGTTTGATGGGAGTAATGATTATGTTAAATACACTGATGATGCTACTTTAGGTAGAATGGATGGTGCATCTAATTATACTATTGAGGCGTGGATTTATCCAGTAAATGGTAAAGTTGCGGAATATGATAGGGTTTTACAAAGGTATTATTCTTTTGCATTGGTGATGTGGGATGGTGATAATAATGGAGTTGTTGAGGATTGGTATTTTTATATTTATGACAAGGGAAGTTCTTCTTGGAAAATATATAATACACAAGGAGATGCTACTCTAACACCAGACTCTTGGAATCACATTGCAGTAGTGAATGACGCTACGGGAGGAACACTAAAACTATATGTAAATGGGACGGACGTAACTACTACTGGTGGATATAGTAATAGAAATATGCCAAGTTCTACATCAAGCGATAATTTATATATTGGATCTAAAGGTAGTAGCTCAAATAATTTTGGAGGATATATTGATGAAGTAAGACTAAAAAATACAGCAGAAACCCCTTCCAATTTACACCATCATATATATGATAACCAATATAGTTCAGACGCAAATACAGCGGGATTATTTCATTTTAATGAGGGTAGCGGAACATCAACGTCAAATATTGCTAGTGGATCTAATGCTACAGTTAATGGTGGAGCAATATGGCGAGCATGGAATTATATAACAAACCATATTCTTCCTTTATCTAAAAATATTTGGGATGGAAGCTCATCAACTGATTGGAATAATACTGCAAATTGGAGTATGAATGCCATACCAACTTCTGAATCATATGCATTAATACCAAATGTAACAAATCAACCTACAATAGGAAGTAGTAATACAGGAAATTGCGATGATATAACAATTGATGCTAGTGCAACTATAACCATAGATGGAACATTAAACATTGGTGGTGATTTTACTAATAATGGAAATTTCACAGCCTCTGGAACAGTTGTATTTAATGGATCTGAAGAACAATCAATTGCTAGTGGAATCTATACTATAGTCAATGTTAATAATGATGTAAAATCTTCAGGGGCATTAACTTTTGCTGGTGATTTAGCTATCGCAAGTGGAAAGTATCTTGATTGTAATGGTGCTATTACTATAAATAATAGTAAAATAATTAATAATAATGGCACATTATATATAGGAAATACATTTACTCAAAATGGAGATTATACATCATCTGTAGGATTAGTTGTTTTTGATGGTAGTGTTGCTCAAACAATTCCAGCTGATGAGTATTATGATCTTGAAATTAACAACTCAAATGGTGTTGGTATTGGCGGTGATATTGGTGTTAAAGGAAATCTTATAATATCAACTGGCACCATTACAATTGACGCCATAGAAACCATTGATTGTGAAAATGATGCTACCATAGAAACAGATGGACAAATAACAAATAATGGAACTCTAAAAATCGCAAATGATTTCTCTATTACTGGAAGTGGAACATATACAGATAATGGTACTACTGAGTTTTATGATGGTACAAATACTCATAACATTCCAGCTGCAACATATAATGATCTAATAATTAATAATACTGGAGATACTTACCAAAGTTATATTAGTGGAAATGTTACAGTAAGTGGAACTTTAACAGTAACAAAAGGAGATTTAGTTGTTGGTAGTGGTGAAACTCTAGATTGCAATGGTCCTGTTGAAATAGAAATTAATGGAGAAATAGATAACAATGGGATTGTAAATATTGGAAGCACCTTATTAATAAATGGAAATTATTGGTATAATACTGGAAAAACAGTTTTTGATGGCAGTTCGGCACAAACAATTCCCATAGAAAGTTATTATAATATTGAGATTGATAATAGTGCTGGTGTAAGTATTGCAGGTAATGTAATTGCTAAAGGAGACCTTACTATTATAAATGGAACTTTCACAACTGGTAGTGGATATACTTTTGATTGTGAAGGTAGTGTAATAATAGGAGCGGGTTGTACAATTGCTAATAATGGAACCCTAAAAATTGCAAATGATTTCACTATTATTGGAAGTGGAACATATACTGATAACGGTACTACTGAGTTTTATGATGGTACAAATACTCATAATATTCCTGCTGCAACATATAATAACCTTAAAATTAATAATGTTTCAAGTACTTACGAGAGTTACTTATATGGTGATATTACTGTTGAAGGAATTTTAGAAATTGCAAAAGGTAGTTTAGATATGAATGGTAAAGCTATTGCCTTGGGAACCACAGGAAATCTTAATGAAAATGGTGGAATTCTTATCGGAGGTAATGGTGGAACTATCACAGCCACAAGAACTCTAAACAACTCAAGCAGCGAGAATGTTGGAGGTTTAGGTGCGATTATTACAAGTTCGGCAAATCTTGGTGCTACTACGGTTATTCGAGGTCATGAGTCACATGAAAATGGTAATTCTGGCCATACCGAAAAATCTATATTAAGATATTATGATATTACACCAATAACAAATACTGGCTTAAATGCAACTTTAAGATTTAGTTATTTTGCAAGTGAATTGAATTCAAGTACTGAGGCTGATTTATTATTATATCGCTCTATAAACGGTACAGACTGGATAAAGCAGGATGAAAGTAAGACTATACCAACTCCAGCTTCAAATTATGTTGAGCTTAGTGGTATTGATGCATTCTCAAAGTGGACGGCATCTGATGGTGTAGATTATCCTTTGCCAATAGAGCTTTTATCTTTTACTGCAAGAACTGCTTCTAGTACCATTATCCTAGAATGGCAAACTGCTTCCGAAATTAATAATAAAGGTTTTGAATTGCAGCGTAGTATTGATGGAGAGAATTGGTCAAATATTGCTTTTATCAATGGTGCTGGTAATTCAAACGAAATACTTAAATACGCATTTGTAGATAATAAGCCTAATATGGTTAATTATTACCGCCTGAAGCAAATAGATTTTGATGGAGCTTATGAGTATTCTCAGATGGTATATGCAGAATTAGAAAGTAATAATAGTATTTCAATATATCCAAATCCTGCAAATAATACGCTTAATATTTCTGGCTTCGATAGGTCAGAAATTAATACAATAGCACTGTATAATTATATGGGTAAACTAATTAGGGAAATTCCTGTAAATACTACAAAAGTTGATGTGTCTGACTTAAGCGCTGGTTATTATTTTATACAATTGCAATATATAAATGGAAGCTATATAAATCAAGAATTTATAAAGAAGTAAAAATATTTTCAAATAGTATAATAAGCCCATCAAAATTTGATGGGCTTATTTTTTGCTCTAAATTTTATTTATATTTCTTTCTTCAATAGGCTAATAAGCTGAGGAGCTTGTAGAACTCCCGACTCACGAAAAACTTGTTTTCCTTTTTTGAAAATAGCTATTGTTGGCACGCTTCTTATTTGCCATTTTTGTGCTATGGCAGGGTTTTTATCCACATCAATTTTAAGAACTCTTACTTTATCTCCTAGCTGATTTGATACCTCTTTAAGTATTGGTCCCATCATTTTGCATGGTTGACACCATTCTGCACTAAAATCCAATAGTACAGGCTTATCACCATTTATTATTTCATTAAACTTGCTCATAATAATTAACTTTGTTTTCTTTTTGTAATACTAATTTTGTGCCATTGGTGAAAAGATGTCATTATAGCCTAAGTACATGACAAAAAATATCATTGATTTTATTCTACTTTAAATTATTAACAGAATACTCTGTAATACAATATTTTAAAACAACCTTACTTTCATTTTGTCTTGACACAAAACGAAACAAAAAGTCAAGAGCGAAAAAACTCCCACCCACGAATTTCAAAATAATTTATTTTCTAAAAAAGTAAGTGAATGAATGACCTTGGTT
>JAOZPM010000225.1:0-2656 GCA_029932765.1 Bacteroidales bacterium
ATCAATAAAATCAAAATGCTCAAAAAAATCTGCTTTTAATGTTTCGTGATAATTAGAAGCACTGTTTAGTACTTCCATCCGTTTAACTAAATATTGTTTAATTTTTTGTTCTGCCTTAATATTTTTGTCATTAACAATTATTGATAAGTTAGCCTTTAGATTTTCAATTTCTTTTGCTACCACTTCGGTAAATAATTCTTCTTTACTGGCAAAATGATAATATAAAGAGCCTTTTGCTTTTCTTGCTATCTTGGCTATTTCATCCATAGATGTTTTATGAAAGCCAAAACGGCTAAACAATTTGTTTGCTACTTCTAATATTTTATCTTTTGTACCTTCTGCTGCCATAATTACTAATTATCTACTATAACTGACTGAACTTGTTTCTAAGTGCAAAGAACGCTATATTTTTTATTATGTTGTATATTTTTTTCAAGTATTAATGTTAAAATATCACAAATAGCTTTAATGCTTTGAATATAGGTCAATTATACTAAAAAAAATATTTTGTTTATATTTAAATTAGCTTAAATGTAATAAATAGCAAACTAAAGAGGTGGAATGTCTACCTTTGATGTGACGAATTAATTGAGTCCATAAATTTTGTAGATTTGAATTGTGGTAAAAAAATTATGATAATGATTCTAATATATGCATTAGGGATAGTAGCGGCATCCTCAAAGCAAAAATATTGTACTTTTGCTATGGCGATAATGTTTTGGGTTTATTGTAATACTAAAATAGAAATAAATATTTTTGCTTTGAGATATAGCGGATAGCCCGCCTTCGAGCTAAGTATAATAATGAGTATTTAAAATTTTTAACGAGAAGGAATGCCCAAATAGTAATAATAGATAATATAATGATATGGCATATAGTGATTTAAAGGAATTTGTAGATATTCTTGAGCAGAATGGGGAGTTGCATCGTATTGGTGTGGAGGTGGATGCTAATTTTGAGATTTCAGAGATTAATGATCGTTTGATAAAGGCTGGTGGTAGGGCTTTATTATTTGAGAATGTAAAGGGAAGTGAGTTTCCAATATTGCTTAATGCTATGGGCTCTAAGCGACGCATTGAGCTTGCTTTGGGAGTTGCTGATGTTGATGATATTGGGGCACGAATACTTTCCTTATTTGAAATGATGACTACGCCAAAGCGGGGTTTTATGGAGAAGGTGAAAATGTTGCCACAACTTAAAGAGATTACTAAGTGGGCGCCAAGCCGAGTTAAGGGTAAGGGTGCCTGCCAAGAGAATATTATGGCGGAAGTGGATTTAAATAAATTGCCAATTTTAAAAACATGGCCTCACGATGGTGGTAAGTTTATCACTTTTCCTGTTGTACATACTATTTCTGAAGAAAAACAACTTCATAATATGGGTATGTATCGCATGCAGGTACTTGATAAACAAAGTACTGGTATGCATTGGCATATGCATAAAGATGGAGCAAATCATTATAAAGAGTATAAAGCTGTGGGTAAAATAATGCCTGTAACAGTTACTCTAGGGGGTGATCCTTCTTATACTTATGCTGCAACAGCACCACTTCCATCGGAGGTAGATGAGTATATGTTGGCAGGTTTTCTGCGACAGAAATCTGTGCGCTTAGTAAAGTGCCTTACCAACGATATTTATATTCCTGAGGATGTAGATTTTGTGCTTGAGGGATATGTTGATCCTTCGGAAGATTTAATATTAGAGGGTCCTTTTGGTGATCATACTGGCTATTATTCTCTTGCCGATATGTATCCAAAATTTCATATTACCAGTATTAGTTATAAGAATAATCCTATATTTCCGGCAACAGTGGTTGGTATTCCGCCACAGGAGGATGTTTTTATTGGCTTGGCAACTGAGCGTATGTTTCTTGCTCCCATAAAAATGACTATGGTTCCAGAAATAGCGGATATGCACATGCCAATGGAAGGTGTTTTTCATAATATAGTATTGAATAGTATTAAGAAATCGTATCCCGGACAAAGTATGAAGGTAATGAATGCTCTGTGGGGCGCGGGCCAAATGATGTTTAATAAATATCTTGCTGTTTTTGATGAAAATATAGAGCTTACAAATTATACTGATGTATTATTTGATTTCATAAAAAACACTCATCCTATTGATGATGTATTGTTTAGTAGAGGGCCAATGGATGTGTTAGATCACGCTAGTGAGAAATTTGCTGAAGGAGGAAAAATGGGTTTTGACGCTACAAAGAAAGCTGTTTTGGATAATCCAAAACCTACTGCTACAGTTGACAGAATATTGGAAATAGATAATATATTGTCGGTAAATTCGGATTTGCTAATAGAGGATTTGGGCGTGCTTATTATTAGGCTAAAAAAATCGAAGAATGTTGCACGAAATGTTGCTCAACAGATATACAATGATAAATTAATAGAAAATATTAAGTTTATTGCATTTGTAGAAGAGGTATCTATCATAAGTGATTATGGTGATATTGTTTGGCGATTGGCAAATAACTCTGATCCTAGTCGCGATTGTTTTTATGTATATGATAATAATGGAAAAGCACAACCGACATTATTTATTGATGGCTTAAGAAAAGATAAGGAGTGTGATGATTTTGATCGACAATGGCCTAATATTGTAACTATGGATGAAGCTACTATAGCGCTAGTAGATAAGCGATGGG
>JAOZPM010000226.1:0-2651 GCA_029932765.1 Bacteroidales bacterium
CCGCAATTACAACCTAAGCAACGCAAGCACCATCCGCCGCAGCGTAAAGTCGCTATTACAAAAACAAATGATATTCAAAAAAGACACCACCTATTATGTCTACGATGTATTCTTTGCACGTTGGCTTACTAGATTATAATGTTTTTTGTTTGAATATAGGGTTGCTTAATATTTGAACAATAATCTTATTTATAAAAAAAACAGATCAAATTGAATTACATATAGACTTGTTTGAAATAGTAAAATATAAAATAATCAGTCAAATGATACAAATTAGTAGTATTTTTGCTTAATAAAATTTATAAATAACCAATTATAAGTATATACTATTATGTCAGAAAAAATATTTGATAAAATTGCCCCAGGATTTGTTTATGGAAAAGATCTACAAGAGCTATTTCGTATTGCAAAAGAGAATAAATTTGCTATTCCAGCAGTAAATGTTGTAGGAACAGAATCTGTAAATGCAGCATTAGAAGTTGCCGCAAAAGTAAATAGTCCTATTATTATTCAATTTTCGAATGGTGGTGCTCAATTCTACGCAGGAAAAGGTTTATCCAACGAAGATGAACAATCAGGAATTGCAGGAGCTATTTCTGGAGCTATGCACGTGCACCAAATGGCAGAATTATATGGCGTAGCAGTTATTATTCATACTGACCACGCTGCCAAGAAACTACTTCCTTGGATTGATGGTTTAATTGAAGCTGGTGAAGATTTTTATGAAGCTTATGGCAAGCCACTATTTAGCTCACATATGCTTGACCTTTCTGAAGAACCTTTGGAAGAAAACATCGCAATAAGTAAATCATACCTGGAACGTATGAGTAAAATTGGAATGCTTGTAGAGATTGAGCTTGGTGTTACTGGCGGTGAAGAAGATGGCGTTGACAATACAAGTATAGACAACTCATTATTATATACTCAACCTGAGGATGTAGCTTATGCTTATGAACAATTATTAGAAGTAAGTGATTTATTTACTATTGCGGCTTCTTTCGGAAATGTACATGGTGTTTATAAACCAGGTAATGTTTCTTTAACTCCAAAAATTCTTGATAACTCACAGAAATATATTAAAGAAAAATTTAATACAGAAAGCGATAAGCCAGTAAACTTTGTTTTCCATGGTGGTTCGGGATCTGAGCCAAAGGATATTGAAGAAGCAATTAGCTATGGTGTTATAAAAATGAATATTGATACTGATACTCAGTGGGCTACATGGAATGGTGTTAGAGAGTATGAAGCTAAAAACCACGACTATTTACAAGGTCAAATTGGAAATCCTAAAGGTGATGATATACCTAATAAAAAGTTTTATGACCCAAGAAAATGGTTGCGTGAAGGTCAAGTATCGATGATTAGCAGATTGGAGTTGGCTTATACTGAGCTTAACTCTATCGACAGAAACTAAATCTTTGATATAAATTGAAATCTGTGATCTGTAGTTTCGTAATCTGTAATCTGTAAAATTAATATTGACTGTTAATTACAGAATACTGATTACCATTTACTGTTCACTATTTTAAAATAGACATTACGATATAAAGACAAATAACGAAAGCGTCCTAATAAAAACTTAGGACGTTTTTTTTATCAAATATTCTTATTTAGAATGATTATAAATTACTATCTTTGCGTTTTATAATAAATAATTAGAAAGAATGAATATAACAGCAAATATAAAGATGGCCGATATAATTATACAAAATCATCATTTATTATCGGTAATAAATAGATTTGGGATACAACTAGGTTTTGGCGAAAAGTCTGTAGATAGTGTTTGTAAAATATATAATATTAATACCGATTTCTTTCTTGATATAATAAACTCTTTCAACGATCCTGATTTCTTCCCTAAACAGAAATTAAAAACATATCCTCTGAATTTAATAGTTGATTACTTATACAAAACTCACGATTATTATCTAAACGTAAAAATTCCAGAAATAAACTCTCTAATTAACGAATTAGTAGAGTCAAGTAGTGGTGAAACTGCAAATGCGATAAAACTTATCCATAAATTTTATAATGAATACACCACTCAATTGCATCAGCATATTGCCTTTGAGGAGAAAACGGTATATCCTTATATTCTTAAACTTGAGGAGTTATATAATGAAGGCGATGAAGAACAGAAGAAATTATTTGTAAGTAATAATAAATTTATAATAAAGGACTACGCAATACAACACGACAATATTGAAGAAAAAATTTACGACATTAAGAACCTTTTAATAAAGTATATTTCGCCAGAAGATAACTTCATACTATGCTTTAAAATACTTGGTCAATTGGCACATTTAGAAGATGATATTAAAGATCATTCTGAGATGGAGAATAAAATAATTGTGCCTAAGGTAAGTATTATGGAAAACAGCCTGCAAAATATATAGATATGGAAAATATAACAATAGGTATATTGACTGAATCTTATGTAATAAGCAGAGGTATTCAGTTTATTATTTCAAAAAATAATGGATTAAGTAGTCATATTATTCCAAACTCGGAGCTATGTATTAAAAATAATATTGTTGAAAATAATATAAACCTATTAATCGTAAGTGATAATGTATTTGAGGAACCTAAGCTATTAAAATTATATAAAACAGATAGAAATCTTAATTTCGGGTTAATAAGAACTAAACAAG
>JAOZPM010000104.1:0-3331 GCA_029932765.1 Bacteroidales bacterium
TCAATTTAAAAAAATAATCAATAAAAATATTTGTACAATATCAATATTGATTTTAATTTAGTAATGTAAAATTTTATCGTCGGCAAATATATATATAAATTAATAGGTATTAACAGTAAATACCATACGACACATTAGTCTCCTAACCTACTGTATCTATTTACTTTATAAAATATAATCATTATATTTTATTGCAATTACAATAAAACACAACTATTAATTAACATGAATATCTAGGAGAAACTACTAAAAACTGTATTGCTTTTCGCTTAAAAAAAACCATTTATAAATGTAATGGATTCAGACTTATTGATGCTTCCAGTTATTTTAATACCTTTTAATTACCATAGTATCGGTATGAATATGTCGGGCTGCATCAGCACCTTTACCATGATGGTCTTCATAGTTATCGCAACGCTCTTCTGGAGATTTTTCGCCACATGAGCAGCCAATATTCTTCAACGGACCAGAATCTACAGTACTACATTGCTTTACAAACTCGCCGCCAGGAATCAGAAACATTTTTATACCTATTGCTGCAAAAGCAATACCTATAAGCACTATGGAAAATAAAAACAATTGCATATATTAACTTATTTTGATGTGACAAAGATAACTATAAATATATTTTTAATAACATTTTAATAAAATAATTATCATTTCTTCTATTTAAGTAATATAATACCAAAATTTTATTAATTTTACATATAATGTAAAAACATATAAAAGATATATACAAAACTGACAATCTTTATTTTACATATAATAAGTGAATAAAAGGCAACTATAGATATATAATAATGAGTGAAAATATAAAATGCATACACTGCGGAGAAGATTGTGGTAAACACCCTATAGTTTGGCAAGACAAGAACTTCTGTTGCGAAGGTTGCAAGACTGTATACCAACTACTTAATGACAATAAACTAACTGGATATTATGACATTTATGATTCTCCAGGAATAAAGGTAGAAGTAAACGACTTTGGGAAAAAGTATGCATATCTCGACAATGATGAAATTGCTAGTAAGCTTATATATTTTACCGAAGGAGCGTTTTCTAAGGTAAAACTATATATTCCTGATATTCATTGTAGCTCATGTATATGGTTATTAGAAAACCTTTATTTAATAAATCCTAATATATCTCAATCGTCAGTAAATTTTATCAAAAAAGAAACTGACATTACATTCAATAATACAAAGATTAGCATAAGAGAAGTTGTTGAGCTACTTGCCTCTATACACTATATACCAATGATTAGTTTGGAGGATGTTGATGGAAAGAAGAATGAAACAGAGAATAAAACCCTAATTATAAAAATTGGAATTGCAGGATTTGTATTTGGAAATACTATGCTACTAAGCCTGCCCGACTATATTCCTGGAGGAGAATTATTAGACGATACTTTCAAGAATTTTTTTGGTTTTATAAGTTTAGGACTTTCACTCCTTATTATTTTTTATAGCGGTAACGATTACATAATATCTGCATATAAAAATCTAAAGCATAAAATGGTAAATATTGACTTACCAATTTCCATTGGAATGCTTACTATATTTGGGCAGAGTGCTTATGAGATATTATCGTCTACAGGCACCGGATATATGGATAGCCTAGCAGGTTTGGTTTTCTTTCTTTTACTTGGCAAATGGTATCAAAACAAGACTTATCAGGCATTAAGTTTTGAGCGTGATTATAAATCATACTTTCCTGTTGCAGTAAGTAAATTAGTTGACAAGAAAGAAGAAATTATTCCCCTTGATAGCATAAAAGTGGGTGATCGAATAATTGTTCACAACCAAGAGCTTATTCCTGCTGATGGTATATTAATAGAGGGAACTGCAAGTGTAAACTATAGTTTTGTAACTGGCGAATCAAAGCCAGTTCTTAAGAAATCTGGTGATGAGTTATATGCAGGCGGAAAGCAAATTGGTAGCACTATTATTTTGGAAGTTACCAAGGAAGTAATGCAGAGCAAACTAACTCAATTATGGAATCAGAATGACAGCGGTAGCGCTAGTGAGAAAGATTTAAGCACATTAATTGATGATATAAGCAAAAAATTTACTTTTATAATACTATCCGTTGCCACCATTGCAGGTATTTATTGGCTTTTCAATGACAACTCACTTGCACTGATGGCCTTTGCTAGTGTACTTATTGTTGCTTGCCCATGTGCTTTAGCATTAAGCATTCCGTTTACTTATGGAAATATAATGCAATCATTTGGGCGACTAGGTTTTTATCTTAAAAAATCTACTGTTATTGAAAAACTATCTAAGGTAGACACCATTGTATTTGACAAAACAGGTACTATTACACATATAGATACTGATTCGGTAAAATACCATGGCAGAGATCTTAGTAAAGAGGAATTATCACAAATAAAATCCCTGTCTCGTCAAAGTCAACATCCTCTCAGTAAATCCATTTTTGATAGCATAAATTCATCATTAAATAATAATTTGAGCAACTATATGGAGATTGCTTCTTCGGGAGTTAAGTGCAATTTTAACAATACAAAATACAAGCTTGGCTCCGCTTCATTTGTTGGCAGCAAAGTAACTAATAATAATAAGAACTCATCAATAGTATATATATCAATAAATGATGAAGTTATTGGGCATTATACCATTGAAAACTCTTATAGAGAAGGTATAGAAAACTTAGCTAATACACTTAATAAATCTTATGATATTCATATTATTAGTGGAGATAATGATGCCGAAACAGAACGATTGAGAACTATGTTTGGAAAGAAGGCAAGTCTTCATTTTGACCAAAACCCAATGGATAAATATAATTACATAAAAGAACTTAAAAAGCAGGGTAAATACGTTCTAATGGTTGGTGATGGGCTTAATGATGCAGGAGCTTTAAAAGAAAGTAATGTAGGAATAAGCATTGCTGATGATGTGTTTAATTTTTCCCCAGCAAGTGATGCTATTCTAGAGTCCAAAAAATTCTACCTTCTTCCAACAATTTTTGAAAAATCAAAGAAATCAATAAATATTGTATATGCAAGTTTTATAATGTCATTCTTCTATAATGTGATAGGCTTAGGATATGCTGTTAGCGGTCAGTTATCACCAATTATAGCGGCTATACTAATGCCCCTTTCGTCTATTAGTGTAGTTGCTTTTGTTACTATTGGAGCTCGCTGGCTAATGAGAAAAGTTAAGTAGCTATATTATTGAAAAATAATTATAATGGTTTAATGATTTAATGGTTTAATGATTTAATGGTTTAATGGTTTAATTATACAATTGTGTAATACTGATTACTGTTTACTGTTTACTGATTACTGTTTACTGATTACTGTTTACTG
>JAOZPM010000104.1:3431-10236 GCA_029932765.1 Bacteroidales bacterium
TTACTGTTTACTGTTTACTGATTACTGTTTACTGATTACTGTTTACTGTTTACTGTATACTGTTTACTGATTACTGATTACTGATTACTGATTACTGTTTACCGAAGATTAAATGAAACTTATGAGGGACTTATATGTCTTGTGTGTTTATTTTAGAAAATAAAGTGCTAAAAAAAACCTTTAATAATTATAAATTAGTGTATTTTTGGAAAGTGAAAAAACTACTTATATATATATTGATTGCAACCATAAGCATGGCAATATGGTCATGTGACGGAGCAATGAAACCCCCTATTGGCAAAACAGTTTTTAGATATAATGAATCTGCAGGAATAAGTTCCTTAGATCCTGCCTTTGCACGTGACCAGGCAAATATATGGGCTGATAATCAGCTATATAATGGACTAGTACAGCTAGACAACAAACTTCATATAAAGCCATCATTAGCAAAAAGTTGGACAATTTCAGACTCTGGCAAAACATATACATTCAACATAAGACAAGATATTTATTTTCATAATAATGAAGTATTTCAAGACTCCATAGGTCGTAATATGACTGCCGAAGATATAACCTATAGCCTGCAAAGAGTTCTTTCTCCAAAAACTTTAAGCCCTGGTGCTGTATGGCTTAAAAATATCCTTACTAAGGATAAAGAAGGAAATTATAGTATTACAAATCCTAATGATACTACGGTAATTATAAAACTTAAGAGTGCTTTTTCACCATTTTTAGGGAGGTTAAGTATGCCGTATTTTTCTACTATAGCTAAAGAGGCCGTAGAGTTTTACGGTTCTGATTTTGGTAGAAACCCCGTTGGAACAGGACCTTTTTACTTAAAAATGTGGAAAGAAGGTGTAAAAATGGTTCTTCGAAAAAATGAAAATTATTTTGAAAAAGAAAATGGTAACCAACTTCCTTATCTCGATGCTGTTTCCATAAGTTTTATTATTGACAAGCAATCTGTATTTCTGGAATTTATAAAAGGAAATATTGATTTTATTTCAGGAATTGATCCAAGTTATAAAGATGAATTGCTACTAGCAGATGGAAGTTTAAACCCTAAGTATAATAATCAGATAAACCTACTCCGAGCACCATACTTAAATACCGAATATCTAGGATTTATTATGCAAAATAATAAGGACAGCATACTGATGGACAAGAGGATACGCAAGGCAATAAACTACGGCTTTGATCGCAAGAAGATGATGCGCTACCTACGTAATAATATAGGCGTAGCTGGCAATAATGGTTTTGTTCCTGTGGGTATGCCAGGTTTTGAAAACGGAGAAACCAAAGGTTATTTCTTTTCTCCTGATTCCACATTAAGCTTATTGAAACAAGCAGGTTTTCCAAACGGAAAAGGATTGCCAATAATAACGCTATCAACTACTTCGGCATATTTAGACATCTGTAAATATATACAACAAGAAACAGCAAAATTGGGAATAGAAATGGAAATAGATGTGCATCAGCCGGCAGCACTACGTCAAATGATTGCCAACTCACGAATACCATTTTTTAGAGGCTCATGGATTGCAGATTATGCCGACCCTGAGAATTACTTAGCCTTATTTTATTCTCCAAATCACTGCCCAGCAGGTGCAAATTACACTCATTTTACTTCCAAGGAATTTGATAAGTTATATATACAAGCCCGTAGCGAAACTAATGACAGTACAAGATTAACACTATATCGCAAAATGGATGAGATGGTAATTGACGAAGCTCCAATAATAATTCTTTATTATGATGAGGCATTACGATTTACTGCAAAAAATATTAGTGGATTGGGAGTTAATTCTATGAATCTATTGAGCCTTAAAAAAGTTGTTAAAAAATAATTATTTGTACTATTAATAAATATAACTTTGACAACTAGTTATTTAATATTGTATTATGAAAATTAAAATAGTTTTATTCTTAGTTGTTATCTTAAACGTACTGCTTCTATTTTCTTGTGGAGAATGCGATGCTATTCTTAATAGTATGGTTATGGATAGGGAGCCATCTGTAAATGATCAAATAAGTTTTTCAATCATACAACAAAATACAGATACTATTGATATTTTTTATGACTCATTAGTATTATCAAATGATTTAAAGCTTTTCGTATTAAATGACGATAACACCTCTGATTCTATTTTGTTTTATTTATCATTAGATTCAGCGCAAGAAAGAATGATTATTCATCCAGCCTATTTGTTTAGCAAGCCTTATATAGGAAACATTAAAATAGAATTTAGATTTGAGATTGATTCTAAAGAATATTATATCCCTATTCTTTTTACTCAAACAATTAACGAAAATGATGAATGTAACAAAAGAAATACTATAATTTCGAGTATAGTAATTGGCTCAACTAATTACACAATTAACTCTACTAATATGGTAGATTATAATGGCTATAATTATATAGATAATTATATTACTTTAATAATACCAGATGCTTCTTTGAAAGTACATATTTCTAAATAACAACTTCACCTTTTGTTCCATTAACTCTATTTTTGCGAGCGTATCCTTTTAATATCTCAGTATATTAACCATCATATTATACTTTAAATATAACTTTGTATATTATTAATTAATAGTATACAAAGTCCTCCTTTCCTAAAGGAGGTGGGCAAATTGCAAACTACTAATTTTAGATTTATATAAGTTTTTCCTGCAATTTGGTCGGAGGATTCTTCTTTAATTACTAATCCTCCGTCAGTTTTGAGGATAATATACCTAAACAATCTTTATTGGCAAAACTGACACCTCCTTTTCCCTGCCTCGCCGGCAGGCAAGAAAAAAGGAGGACTTTACACCTACACTACTTTCAAATTTTATTTTTTATTCTCTAATGAATATATTGCATATTCAATTGAATTAATAACACCTTCTAACTTTTTTAATACTTGATATTCATCGAATCTCAGAAATGTATAGCCTAATTCTTCTAACTCAAGTTGCCTGATATTATCATTACTATTTTCGTTGAGGTTATGACTATTTTCATCTATTTCAATAATAAGTTTCAATTTTCTAGAAATAAAATCAACTATATATCGACCTATAACAAATTGCCGATTAAACTGATACCCCGTTTGCTTCTTTGAAAGTACATATTTCCAAATAACAGCTTCACCTTTTGTTCCATTAATTCTATTTTCGCGAGCATATCCTTTTAATACCTAAATATATCGTTTACTAACCATTAATATTTATAATAAAACCCTAATTTTACCAGGATTAGCATCGGAGAATTTACCAATTAAACTAGCTTTCAATCCCTTATTTAACAATTCCGATAATAGTTCATCAGCCTCATTTGGATTTACAGCTATCAGCAATCCACCAGAAGTTTGAGCATCAGCAAGAAGAATTTTATCTACATCACTTAGCTGTGCATCAAATATAATATCATCATTAACCCATTTAAGATTATTCTTACTTCCTGCAGGAATAATTCCAGCAGTTGCAAATTTACGAGCATCATCAAAAAATGGAACTTTATTGAAATCGAGCTCTGCTCCTACTTCAGTATTCATCACCATTTCACGCAGATGACCCAAAAGCCCAAAGCCAGTAACATCTGTAGCGGCATGCACATCATACTTAAGCATGGTTTCGGAAGCAATTCTATTAAGCGTAGCCATTTGCTGAGTTACAAAATCACGAGTTTTATCGCTTACAACACCTTTTTTTACTGCCGAAGAAATAATTCCTGTACCAATAGGTTTTGTTAAAATAAGCATATCACCATTATGCGCACCAATATTTTGCATAATTTTATCGGGATGAATTACACCACTAACCACCATACCATACTTAGGCTCATTATCATCGATTGAATGGCCCCCAAGAATATTAATTCCAGCCTCTTTAGCTTTATCCTGTGCTCCTCGCAGTATTTCTTCAAGAATGGTAAGTGGTAATCTGTTTTGAGGAAACCCAACTATATTTAATGCGAAAATAGGTTTTGCTCCCATTGCATAAATATCGCTCAGTGCATTGGTTGCAGCTATAGCTCCAAAATAATATGGGTCGTCAACTATTGGAGTAAAGAAATCTAATGTTTGCACCAAAGCCAAATCATCAGTCAAGGAATAAACACAAGCATCATCCGACGACTCCTTACCAACTAATACCTTAGCATCAGTTGGTTTATCAAGTTTTTTTAATACTTTTTCTAAATCCTGTGGGCGCAATTTACACGCACAACCTCCTCCTGAAGTGAAATTAGTCAAACGCACATCATCATGTGCTATCATTGTAGGCACATCAATTATCACTTCTTTATCTTTTGTCAATTCTTTAACTTTATTTTTTACTTCTTTCATTGCTATTATTATCTCTTCTTTAGTTGTATATTTTCCTACCGAAAATCTTATTGTTCCCATAGCATAATCCAGAGGTATAGCCATAGCTTCAAGCACTGTGGACACATCTATTGAATCGGTATGACAAGCAGCACCTGCTGATGCAGCAACTCCTTGCATACTTGCAATTAGCGTATTTGCCTCTACTTTAGGAAAACTTATTGACGATGTATTTGGCAAGCGTTTCACTCCTATTCCATTAATTTTTATATTGGGAAAAGCAATACTCAAGTTACTCTCAAGGAAATTTCTTAATTCTATATTCGAATTTATATTTTTCTGTAAATCTCTTTTTGCTACTTCAGAGGCTTTTCCCATTCCTACTATTTCAAGAATATTCTCAGTTCCTGCTCGTAGGTTTCGCTCATGATCAGCACCATGAATTAGCTTCTCTAACTTTATTCCATTAGCAATATAAAGTGCGCCAATCCCTTTAGGACCATAAAACTTATGTGCAGCTATAGTAAGTAAGTCCACATCCATAGTTTGCACATCCACCTCTATCTTACCCACAGATTGTGCAGCATCAGTATGGAAAGCAATATTATTAGCTTTGGCAATATTTACTAATTGAGCAATAGGCTGTATCACTCCTACTTCATTATTAGCATGCATAATACTTACCAATATTGTACTACTTTTTATTGCCAATTTTAGGTTTTCTTCCTCTACAACTCCATCAGCATTCACTGGCAAATACGTAACTTCAAATCCCTTGGTTTCTAAAAACCTACAAACCTCTATTACCGCAGGGTGCTCAACAGCAGAAGTAATAATATGATTTCCCTTATGTTGATTTGCAAAAGCATAACCTTTTATAGCATAGTTATTTGCTTCGCTACCGCCACTTGTAAATACTATATTTTCAGGAGCACAGTTTATCAAATTAGAAATTTGCTCACGAGCCTTTTCTACTGCCAATTTAGTTTCTATACCATAAGAATGGCTACTTGAAGGGTTCCCAAAAAGCGCACCTAAATATGGCTTCATTGCTTCTGCAACCTCCTCTATTATTGGAGTTGTAGCATTATAATCTAGGTAAATCTGAGTCATGGTATTAAATCGGTATTATTCAATATTACATTTTTATTAATTGGATGCAAAAGTAATATTATTTACTTGGTCATAAAAGTAAAATAATGTGATTATTTCTTAAAAAAAGCCAGTTTGCAAACTTCATTTATAATTAATAATTTCGCAAAATATTCATAATATGAAAATGACAATAAAGAAAAAACGTATCGCATTTATTATCAATCCTATATCAGGCACAAATAATAAATATAATATAAAATCAAAGATTGAAAATTTCTTTTCTAATAATGATTTTGACATAAATATTACTCTAACAACAAAGGCTGGTGATGCTACGCAATTTGCAAGTCAATTTTCAGATGAAGGATATGATGCTGTAATTGCAGTGGGTGGTGACGGCACAGTAAATGAAGTTGTTAATGGCATAAAAGGCAAATCAATAGCAATGGGAATTATCCCTAGTGGTTCAGGAAATGGTTTTGCTCGTCATATTCATATTCCTTTGCGTACAGAAAAAGCATTAAAGGTTATTAGCAACCTTTATACAACAGAGGTAGATACAATAACTATTAATGGTCGTATTTCTGTAAATGTTTCAGGAGTTGGCTTTGATGCTATGGTAGCTGAAAAATTTCAAAAATTATCGAAGCGAGGCATAAGTTCTTATGCAAAAATAATTATTAAAGAGCTTCCTAAATATGAATCACAAACCTATAAGATAATTATTGATGGAAAAGAAATTGAAAGGAATGCTTTTTTAGTAAGTATTGCCAATAGCTCACAATTTGGCAATAATGCATATATATCACCTAAGGCATCAATTACTGATGGCGAAATAGACTTATGTATAGTAAACAAATTTAATAAGTTAGAGACTCCAATATTTGCACAAAGGATAATGCTTGGCACCGTTGATAGGTCCAAATATGTAGAAATTATTAGAGCTAAAAAGATTGAAATAAAACAGGAAAGTAATATCTACCACCTTGATGGCGATGCTATGACTGATGGCAATAAGTTAATTATAAAAATAAATCCTGGAGCCTTGAATATGATAATTCCAGAAAAATCAAAAGATAAAATATAATGGCAAATGTAGTATATTCAACAAATCAAGACTTTGATTACGATAATGAAGATGATAATATTGAAACATTAGACGCAAAGCAGCAAAAGCTAAAAATTTGGCTTGATCGACGAAAGGGAAATAAAGTAGTTACTATTATTAAAGATTTTATTGGAAACGAAGATGATCTTAAGGCATTGGGTAAGAGCCTAAAATCGAAATGCGGAGCTGGTGGTAGTGTAAAAGATAATGAGATATTAATTCAAGGTGATTTTAGAGACAAGGTACTTAATTTGCTAAAAAGTGCTGGATATGGAGCTAAAAAAGCAGGAGG
>JAOZPM010000105.1:0-8636 GCA_029932765.1 Bacteroidales bacterium
CTGTTTTTTCTGCCAATATTTAATAAGGATAAAGCCAAACAGCATACCGCCAAGGTGGGCAAAGTGAGCAACATTATCAGTTGCACTATTACGAATACCTGAGAATAGTTCAAGAGCTCCAAAGGCTAAAACAAACCATTTTGCCTTCATTGGAAAAAGGAAGTATATATATATAATTGCATTGGGGAAAGTCATTCCAAAAGCCAAGAGTAAACCATAAACAGCGCCAGAGGCTCCAACTACAGGAGTATTTATTACACTATTAAGCCCTCCCATATTTACATCAGTCCAGTTGCGACCGCTTTCAACAATTGCAGTCCCTTCTCGTATAATATATTCTATAGTTTGCGCATCCAATTCCGAAGCGTAATTCATATATTGGATTTGCATAAACAATAACTGAACTATACCTGCGCCAATACCTGCCACCATATAGAATGTAAGGAATCGTTTTGGACCCCATATATTTTCCATATTAGCACCAAACATCCAAAGGGCAAACATATTGAAAAGAATATGAGAAAAACCACCATGCATAAACATATAAGTAATAATTTGATGTGGCATAAAATAAGGCGACGTAAAATAATGCAATGCAAAATAATGCTCCAGATTAAAGAAATTGCCAAGACTCATTGTAGCAAGAAAGAATAATACATTTACTATTATTAAGTTCTTTACTATTGGTGGAAGCATTTGGTAGCCTCCCATTCTTATTTGACTCATATTATATATTTTTCAATTTTCTATTCATTAAAATCTATCGGCCAACTCTTGTGCTGATAAATACGACATTATTCTTTTTCCAGAAGGAGAAAAATCCTGTTGTTTAGCATTTCTAAAAGCCTCCATCAATGCGTTAATCTCCTCATAACTTAGCCTTTTTCCTCCATTAACAGAAAGATTTTTGGCCATCGACAGCACCATATTCTGATGTTTATCAAGTTGAAGATTAATTTGATTATTCTTATAATGCTCCAACATTCCTTCAAAAACAGTTTGAACAGATTCTTCATTAAATTCAGGTGGAGCACCTTTAACTTCTATTTCACCCTCATCATTCTTATTCATTTGAAAACCCAGCTTATGAATCTCTTCCCAAAGCTCATTTATTATATCTAAATCATTGGCAGAAAAACTTATTATTTCAGGAAATAATTTTTTCTGACTAACAGGTTTTGCATTCTCCATCATCACACTAAACCTATCAAAGAGTACTCTTTCGTGAGCCCCTTGCTGATCAATCAACCAAAGGCCGTCCTCATAAGGCATAGCAATATATTTATTAGCAACTTGGAAATATAATAATTCTGACAAATCTATATCCTTAGAAAACACATCCCTCTGCACTTGGGTGGAACTCATTCCTGATTCAGCAGTAATAGCTTCATCTTGATACAACTTCTGCCAATTCTCATGATTATTTTGTTGACGCTCATCCATTTCTGGAGGCTGCCAATTTGGGTCACTCCTTGTATTTCCATCCAAGGGTTTTCCCATAGGATTACTAAAGGGATTATAGTCAGGGTTATGATATATTTCTGGCTGCTTAACTTCAGCTCCAGGAGGCAGTGGCGCATGATCAAAACTCATCTCCGTTTCAAAATCCAAGATAGGACTAAAGGCAAATTTACCAAGAGTCATTTTTACAGCCGCACGTAATAAAGAGTATATTGCTTTCTCATCCTGAAAATTTACTTCCGTTTTTGTGGGATGAATATTCACATCCACTTTTTCGGGATCAATAGTAAAATTTATAAAATATGAAGCAAAAGCACCACTAGGAATTAATTCCTCAAAAGCAGCTTGCACTGCATGGTTGAGATAAGGATGCCTTATATATCGCTTATTTACAAAGAAATACTGCTCACCACGAGTTTTACGGGCAATTTCTGGCTTTCCTACAAAACCCGAAATTTCTACTACATCTGTTATTTCATTTATATTAAGAAGTTTTTCATTTAATCCCTTTCCAAATAAATCAATTACTCGCTGTTTCCAACCTGTAATTCTTAAATCAAATTTCTGACGTTGATCTTCATAAAATGAAAAGTGCAGTTCTGGATTAATTAATGCCGTGCGGATAAAAACATCCTGAATATGACGCAATTCTGCTTGATTAGATTTTAGAAAATTGCGCCTTGCAGGGGTATTAAAATATAGATTCTTAATACTAAAAACAGTACCAGTATTACATACAATTTCTGTTTGATTCTTTATTTGGCTTCCTTCTATTTCTATTTGCGTGCCAATTTCATCTTCTTGTCGCTTTGTTCGAACTTCCACTTGTGCAATTGCAGCAATGGAAGCAAGGGCCTCTCCACGAAAACCCATTGTTTGAATAGAAAATAAATCTGAAGCTTTTGTTATCTTAGAAGTAGCATGCCTTTCGAAGCTCATACGAGCATCAGTAGCCGACATTCCACTTCCATTATCAATTAGCTGAATCAAGCTCTTACCAGCATCTTTTACAATTAGTTTAATATCTGTAGCATTGGCATCAATAGCATTTTCAATAAGCTCCTTAACAGCAGATGCAGGCCGTTGTATAACCTCACCTGCAGCAATTTGATTGGCTACCGAATCAGGAAGTAAATTTATTATATCCGACATATTTTTAACTATTCAAATACCAAATTATTCCACCAACGATTACTGCCAATAGAGCAAATAATAGCACTTTATTTAAGGAAGTATTGTTTTTATTGAAATCAGATTTAGATTCGCGATGCAAACCCCATCTATATTTCATCTCACTTTTAAAATCTTCAGCATCAAAATCGTAATTCTCTTTTTTACGCATAGATTTCTCCAAACGGCGTTTGCGCTCATCCTCTTCAGGATTATAATAACGCGATTTGAAGTTAAATTGCTTGGGTTGCCGACTTTTAAACATTGTTACTTTCATATCACAAAAGTATTACTTTTTTTGTTCTACTATCATTATAAAAGGCTTTATTAACATGCTAGGCAAATAAATAATAACACATAGTATAAATGGTTGTTATATTGAAGCTTTATTGAGCTTATTTTACTTTAATCTATCTATAATAACATCTGCTACTCTAAAAGAATTGGCATAAATAGTCCACGTATAAGTTACACTTCCTCCTGTGGGAAATGAGCTACCATCAGTAATATACAGATTATCCACATCGTGAGCCTTGCAATTGGAATCCAAAACAGAGGTTTTGGGATTATCACCAAATCGGCACCCTCCAGCCTGCAAATTTGGAGGAGGAAGAGTTCCAATATTCGAATAAATATCCTTACAATCCATTTCCTCCAATATTTTCTCACATTGCTGAGCCATTATCTCTCCCACTGCCACATCATGCTTATTATGTTGTAATCGCAAACGTGCAACTTTATCGCCCCATTTGTCCGTCTGCTCATCATCCAAAGTTACAAAGCAATTGTCATTGGGCTGCCAATCGATAAAAATTTCAAACTTGATTTTTCGCTGTCTTTTAAAATAATGCTTTAACTTTTTCTGAAATTCTTTTCCATAAAGCAATGTTCCGTCATCATTCCATTTATTACGAATGGCTTTACCAATGGGATTAGCATGTTCAAAAAGGAAATCCACAACTCCACCTTTAACCTTTAAACCCTCTTTTTCTACTTCATAAAAATGATGAATTGTACGATTTACAAAACTCCCAGGCTCATTAAGTTTTTTTGCTTCTTTATCAGAATAATCATCAAAATCGATAATTCCACCTCCAACTCCACCAGCCGAGAAAATCAAATTTTTACCCACCTGATTATTATTATTTGCCAATCCGTTGGGGAAATCTGCATTCTTACTCAATAATAATAAGCGCGAAGTTTCGATAGCCTGCGCCGCTACCACAAATATATCTGCTTCGATAAACTTATCACCTTGCTCACTATGATAATGAGCTTTTATAATCTTTCCTGCTCCATCAGTTTCCAAATGAAAAACTTTAGCTTTAGGAATAATTTGCACATTTCCTGTTTTTAATGCATCACTAATTAATGCAGCACGTGAACTTCCTTTGGCATCGGAGCTACAAGCGTAACTTCCACAAAAATTGGATAAATAACATGGATTTCTATCTCCTTTTTTAGAAGATAAAATAGCCCTAGGATTAGGAATCATTTCTATACCAACATTAGCCGCCGCTTTGTCCAAAAGTGAAGAAACATAGTTCTCCATTAGAGGTTTATAAGGAAAATCTGAAGTTGAGCGAGGTTCTAAATACTTATGCTTTACAACTTTTCCTGAAACACCCACAACTCTTTCTACTTTTTCGTAATAAGGCTCCAAATCATCATAAGAAATTGGCCAATCAACAATATTAGCACCATCAATATTACCATAGGCAGAGAGTAGTTTAAAATCTACAGGCTTCATTCTATGAAAATATCCACTCATAAAATTTGACGAACCACCAACTACACTTCCATTCCAAAAATTTTGCCCCCCAATAGCATTTGATTTAGATTTCCATTCTCCATTTATCTGTTGACGTTCTATTACATAAGGCTCATCTTCTAGCAATGGCGTTACAACATCGCGCCTAGTCATTGATATTTCGTCTTTCGAATAATCTTCAGTTTTCAGCCAAGGACCTTTCTCCAATACAATAACCTTATGACCACCTTTAGATAATTCGTAAATTATAGGCCCAGCACCAGCACCACTACCTATAACACATATTGTCTTTCTATTAGTCATAATGCTTATTTAAGATGATTGATTTTCATAATTTCTGGATACTTATTCTTTATGGAAGGGAAAGGTATTCCTGCGGTATAGTCTAACCATTTCCATCCTTTATAATCGGTATTACAATTATAAATAGGGTTTGCAAACATAGCTTCAAAACATACCGTCATTAGCAACGATAAATCCGTTTCGCCCCATGTGGTATTCGATACCGCTTTTATAACTTCCTGAAGTTTACTAACCGACAACTCTTGTAAACTACTATTATACTTTTCATCAGAAAAATCGTTGATTCGCTTAATTGAAGTAGCTAGATTTAGTTTACGACTTAAATCCACTTTTTGGTCAGCAAGAAGCCAAAATAAATACACATCAGCTTTTAATGCCATGGCACTTGGACCAACCGTTGTTTCTGGCATAAGAATATCAAGAATTAGCTTTAAATCTATTGTATTAATAGAATACTTTTTGTCTTCAATAATTAATGTAACACCATTGATATTACTAGTATTACACGAAAATACAAATGGTAATTGCAATGCTATAGCACCAGTAAACATAGTTTTTATAAAATGGCTACGATTAATCTTATTCATTTCTCAAAGATAAAGAAATATATAACAATATTATTATTCAGTTTTTTTATCTATTTTTGAAGTAATAAATCTACAGCAATAATAATATATTATTAATGACCAATAATACAGACCTAATAAATCCAAAATTATGGATTTCCAATTATGGAGATTTGCTATATAATTATGCTTATTCGCGTCTATCTTCATCAACTATCGCTGAGGATTTATTACAAGACACTTTTGTTTCTGCACTAAAATCTATGGAGAATTTTCGTGGTGATAGTACCGAAAAAACATGGCTCTTCTCTATTCTTAAAAGAAAGATAATAGATTATTATAGAAAAAGCTCAACCAGAAACGAAATTTCTGAATCAAAATATAAAAATCCATTTAAGGAAGATGGTTTTTTTGAAGGCCATTGGGATAATAACCGAGGCCCTTCCAACTGGAGTAATGCTGCAGATGGACAAATTCACCAAAACGAATTTCAGGCAATAATGGAAATGTGCTTAGCATTATTACCCGAAAAACACAAAGCCGTATTTGTACTTAAAGTTATGGAAGATATAGAAACCAATAAAGTTTGTAAGGAAACAGGATGTACGGCGTCTAATATATGGGTAATACTGCATAGAGCACGATTACAATTAAGAGAATGCATTGAAAAAAACTGGATAGATGAGTAATAATAGCGTATTGAAGAAGATAAAGAATGGTATGATGCTAAGTTGTGATACTGCAACGCTGCTTATCTCAAAACGCGAATTTGAAAAACTTAGTATAATTGATGGGCTAAGGCTAAAAATGCACCTTACAAATTGCAACTTATGTCGTAGATTTGAAGAACAATCTTCAGAAATAAGCACTCATATTAAAGATTTCTCAAATATAGAGAACCCTAAAACTCTTCATAATCTATCTGAAGAGCAAAAAAACAAACTATCAAAATTAATAGATAATAAATAGATTACCAACTTATTACACCTACCCTTCTCAGAAAAAACACAATTAATTTATATTTTTTTAATTTTATTGTAAGGTTTTGAAATGTTATACGACTATCATTACAAACCAACAAGATTGCGATTGTAATCTTGCAATATAAACCTAGAAAATATAAATATTATGATTAAGAAAATTACAAAAACAGCAATGCTATTATCAGTAATGGCAATTTTAGGAGTAGCAACAGTAAGCTTTACTCAACTATCAGAAGAATCAAATTCAGAAACTACATTTTCACAGTTAAGTGACGAAACAACAATGATTGCTTTTGCAGAAGTAAACAGCGATTTATTTTCTGAAAGAAAATGTGGCGAAGGAAAATGTGGTGAAGGAAAATCTACTGAAAAGAAACCTGAAAAAAAGGCAGAAAAAAAATCAGAAAAGAAAGAGACTTCTAAAAAGGAGAAAAAATCAACAAAGACAAGCGAAAAAGAGACTAAAACTGCTAAAGAAAGCAAATGTGGATCTGGCAAATGTGGTGGTAATTAAATAACAGAAAGTCTTGCAAATATATAGACCATATTTATTAGCAAGGTTTATTAAATTTTATACACACCCTAAAGAGAAACTTTATAATCAAACATAAAGTTTCTCTTTAAAAAAACTACAAGGAATTTTTCGATAAAAACAGAAAGAATAAAACAAAAATATATGAAATGTAAAATGATAGGAGTATGCGATATAATTTCAGAGAAATTAAGCATAATGAAAGATTTACCCTTACTAGCAATGCGATTAGTACTTGCTTATGGTTTTTGGAAACCAGGAATGATGAAATGGAATGACATTAATTCAATAGCAAGCTGGTTTGAGAGCATGGATTATCCACTACCATTATTAAATGCTTATGCTGCGGCCACAACTGAGGTAGCTGGAGCTGTATTACTGCTAATAGGATTTGCTTCTCGATTAATATCTATACCACTAATGGTAATTATGCTTGTAGCTATATTTACTGTACATGGTGCTAATGGATTTGAAGCAAGTAATAATGGCTATGAAATACCTCTTTACTATTTAATAATGTTGTTTACTATTACTATATACGGTGGAGGAAGAATTAGTATGGAAAGCCTATTTCGTAAATTATCAAAATAAAACCGAAACTACGGAATAATATTAAACATGCTTATTATCAGTTTATTTACTATTAAAGGCATCAGATTATTTACATATTTTTGGCACATAAAGAAATTCTTTATAATAAATTGAAATAAACTATAAATAAATAACAAAACATTAATTATGAAAACTAAGAAAATTACAAATTATTTAAGCTTAATTGCTTTTACAGTATTATTATCATTAGGAGTTACTTCATGTAATTGCGAAGGAAGCGATTGTTCTGAGGAAGTAAAAACTGAAGATTCTAATGCAAAATGTGGTGAAGGCAAATGCGGTGAAGGCAAATGTGGCAGTTCTGAAGTAACTGAAGAAAAAGAAGATCATTTTGCTTCAGTAGATACTGATGGTAATGGTTTTATTTCAAAAGAAGAATTCAGTGCTCATGGTGAGGTTGAATTTTCTGAAAAAGACACAGATGGTGATGGTAGCCTTACTAAAGAAGGTTGCAAAATGTTTGATAAATTCAATACTGATGGTAATGATTTATTATCAAAAGAAGAGTTTGTTGCAGGTCATGATATGATGTTTACTAAACTTGATAGTGATTCAGATAGCAAAATCACTAGAGAAGAAATGGATGCTTTTGTAGCTAAAATATCAGCTAAAACTGATGACAATGCTGAAGCTAAATGTGGTGAAGGCAAAACTACTGAAACTTCAAAATGTGGTGAAGGCAAATGTGGTGGAAAATAAACCATTATTATTTTAAAAAAATAGCCAGATATTTTAATTAATATCTGGCTTTTTTTGTTCTATAAAATTCAAAATTACTATCTTAGCCAAAATCAATAAATTCAATATTCGATGAAATTATCTTATCTATTTTTAGCAATAATAGTAATCACATTATCTGCTTGTAATTTAAACAATAAGCATAAGGAACAAATCTCCATTTCTATAATTGAAACAACAGATGTACATGGCAGTTTCTTCCCTTTTGATTATGTAAGGGATAAAACACGCAGTGGAAGTTTAGCCTCTGTTTATACTTATGTCGACAGCTTACGAAATTCAAACAATAATGTAATCTTATTGGATAACGGAGACATTCTGCAGGGCACTCCAGCTATATATTATGCAAACTATATTAGCGATGCAAAAGAGCATCCTTTGAGTCAAATAATGAATTTTATGCATTATGAAGCAGCCACAGTAGGCAATCACGATATTGAAGCTGGGCATGAAGTTTACGACAAATACCGCGCGCAACTTAATTTTCCATTATTGGCAGC
>JAOZPM010000105.1:8736-10206 GCA_029932765.1 Bacteroidales bacterium
GGCATGAAGTTTACGACAAATACCGCGCGCAACTTAATTTTCCATTATTGGCAGCAAATGCAATCGATAGCAGTACAAATACTCCTTACTTTAAGCCATATAGTATTATCGAGAAAGATGGAATAAAAGTAGCAGTATTGGGGCTCATAACTCCATCAATACCCAAATGGCTACCCGAACACCTTTGGTCAGCTATGTATTTTGAGGATATGATTATTAGCGCACAAAAATGGGTTACAATTATTAAAGAAAATGAAAAACCAGATTTAATTATTGGTCTATTTCATGCTGGTAGTGATGCCACATATGGTGGATCCGATACCACTAGCGCTTTCAACGAAAATGCAAGTGTATTGGTTGCTAGGCAAGTGAATGGTTTTGATGCAGTATTTACTGGGCACGATCATCACAAACAAATATTTAGCGTGGTAAATAAAGCTGGACAGAAAGTATTAATACTAAATGCAGGGGCTCATGCTCATAATATTGCCCAATTGAATATCAAACTAAAATGGGACAGCTCAAGTAATTCGTATAAAAAAGAATTCAGTTCAAAGATAGTTTCAATGGAAAACATTGCTCCAAATAAAGAATTTATCAGCAAGTTTTCGGAATGGATAAATAATACTAAATCCTATACTGAAGAAGAAATAACTACACTAAGAGATAGCATATTTGCTAAAGATGCACTTTTGTCACCATCAGCATTTATAAACTTAATACATCAAGCACAATTGGAAATATCGGGAGCAGATATTTCGTTTGCAGCACCATTTTCAATCACAGCCGAGCTCCCTAAAGGCAAATTTACAAGAGCTGATTTATTCAATCTATATAGGTATGAAAACTACTTATGTGTAATTAAACTTACTGGAAAGGAGATTAAACAATACCTAGAATATTCGGTAGATTTATGGTTTGATAATAAGCAGAATAAAGATGGCAATTGGCTACTTTATGGTGATAATACCAAATCCAAAAATGCCGGCTACTCGCTTAAAAATCCTTATTATAATTATGACTCAGGAGCAAGTTCTGATTCTATAAATTTTAAATATTTAATAGATGTGGCCGCAGAAAAAGGAAATAGAATACAAATAACAACTCCTAATTTTAATTTAGACAAAACCTATACTGTCGTACTAAACTCATACCGTGCTAATGGTGGTGGTGGGCATTTACTAAAGGGTGCTGGACTAAATAAAGAAGAACTAAAAGCGCGTAAAGTATATTGCACAAAACAAGATTTCAGGAACTTACTTGGCGAGTGGATGGAAAAACAGGAACGCCCATTTTGGCCTAATGAATATCGGAATTGGGAATTGGGAATTGGGAATTAGGAAAATAAAAAAAACCAGATTTTCAATAGAGAAAATCTGGTTTTTTGTTATACTTAACTAATTTAATCAGCAAGGTGCAAATCGTGCCCCATTCTTGTTTGCTTAGTTTTCATATAAACTATATTATGCT
>JAOZPM010000017.1:0-31067 GCA_029932765.1 Bacteroidales bacterium
AAATTATTTAGTTCGATAATAATTACTAACGGTACTCATGATTGCTTCGCAATACTATAGCTATACTTCGACAAGCTCAGCACAAGTGGCTATGCAAATAATTTTCGTCTTCTAATAGGAAAATATATTCCAATTTATTTATAACGTATTTTGATATCAAATTGGTATTATGAATATAGATTTATGAGGCTTGAGACTGCGGCCATTATTGTTAAAGTTCCAAACTTATTCAACAATAATCTTCACCATTTCATCAATTTCGCTATTATATAATTTTAGATAATAAATTCCTTTGGCGAATCCTCTCAAATCTATTGTTCTATTGATAAATCCATTTGCTGATGCGATATTCTTTTGAACTATTATTTTTGCTGATGAATTGTAAATTTGCATCTGAAAATTCTTATCAGTATTTAGTTGTCCAGTGATTATGAAAACACCATAAGATGGATTTGGGTAAAGCAATAGTTTGGCTTTGGTTTCTGCATTATTAATGGTTGTGCAATCAGTAAAGCTGATGATAATAGTGTCATTGTTCTGACATCCATTATCGCCAATTATTTGTAAGCTTATTTCTGTACTGTTTAGTCCAACTTCGATCGAATCAATTGTTATTGTTGCAGATGTGCTATTTGTTGACCACAACTGTGAATACGCCTCAGGGCCAGAGTTTAAATCGATACTCATATTAGCACAAATAATAGTATCATTGCCCAAATTTATTTTAGGTAAAGATAGAGCTTGAGCATATATGCTAGTGTCAAAAATACAACCAAAAGTGTCTATAACAGTATTTGTAAATTTATAAATACCTGTGTCAACTAATAATACATTTATAGTGTTTCCGTTATTACTGATAATGTTGTCAGAATTATTCCAGGTTTGTGAATTGAAAATTTGCTGGAAATTATAAACCGAAGAATCACCAAAGTTGATTCCCCACCCAAAAATAAAGCCATTATCAATAGCCATATTATCGGTAATATCTAAAGTCCAATTTCCATTTATTGGGCAACCGATAAGGTTTACCATAGGGTCTTCGGGTTTATAGCTTACAATAGGTAATGAGCCAGTGGCTGTACTATTTGAAGGGTAATTTATTGATGGAGGCATATATGAATGGGAGGTATAGCTAACTCCAGATAAGTTAACATACGAGTATGTGTATGTAGTAGTATCTAGCAATGTCTCAGTTCCTTGTGCACTCCAATGATATTCATAACCGACACCAGGAATTTGATTTGAATTATTATCAATAGGTTCTCCTAAAAATGTGGAGCTTCCTCCAGGATATGACTTTAAACTAACATACTGACCATTAGGGCAACTTAGCTTTATTTGAATATCACCCATATAACTATGTTCCAATATAGCCCAAAATGTTATCAAGTTGGTGTCTTGAAGGCTTGAATTCTGGTTGCCAAATATATGTACAGAGGAGGAATAAGTAACTCCACTTCCATCTGGTAAATATGTAGTATCGTAGAGTGCAAAAGTTGGGGAATTAAGGTTCCCGGCCGATATGTTTGCCGTTAATAATGTAGTGTCGCCTATGCAAATGTCATTTGTATCTTGTAAACTACCATAAAAAACAGGGCTTGGGGTAATTATGATTCGTATTTGAATTAAATTATCAGAAATACAATTATTAGTATCAGTAGCGGTAAGATTTATTAGTCTTACTTGTGATGAGGCATTATCTATAGTAAATGTATTGTTTGTAGGAAAATTTGTGCCAATGTTATCATTCCAGTTGAATGAAACCAAAGTGTCGTTTTGATGGTACGAAATATCATTATTTGAATAATTACCAATAGCTTTTATATAAATAGAATTTTCAGGACAGGCATAAATCTCGTATACACCATTATTTAAAGTTGCAGTTGGAATTGTTGTCTCAATAGAAATACTGAAATTTTGACATGCAGTTTTTTGAGCTATACTATTAAATGATAATAATAAAGTAAGGATAGCTGTTAGTAATAAGATGATAGGTTTCATTTAAAAATATATTAGAAATATTAATATAAGTTTTTTTGATTTGTTTTAATCGGTATTAGCAATGCAAATATAAATAATATTTTATAAGGTTTGAGTAAATTATCTGAAAATGTGTTAGATGGGGGCCTGTTGTAATGATGTTTGATATCCTTTTTTGCAAACGGGTATCTTGCTGTATCTTGGGAATTCCTATCCGATTATTAAATTAATCTATAGTCTCAGTTTATGGTAAGTAACTAATGTGGTTGTCAAAAAATAAATCACCACGAAATAATTAATAATTAACCATTATTTCCTCAATCTCCTCCACCCTAACTGGGTAGTCAGCCATAAGGTCAATGGGCTCATCATCAACAAGCATATCTGTTTCAATACGAATACCTATTTCATTGTCTTCGATGTATAATCCAGGCTCGCAACTAAGCACCATTCCTTTTTCAAAAATCGTATCTTTTGTACCTACATCATGAACATCCAAACCAATAAAATGTGCTGTGCCATGGGGAAAGTATTTCTTAAATAATGGATTTTCTAAATCTTGTTTTTTAACATCTTCAGTTGTAAATAGTCCAAGTTTAATCATTTCATCCTCCATCCATTTTTCCACTTTAGCATTAATCTTATTTATAGTATTGCCTGGAGTATATAGTTTCTTAGCCTTTTCAAAAACATCAAGAACGGCATTATAGTATTTCGCTTGAATAGAAGTGAATTTTCCATTTACGGGTATAGTCCTAGAGCAATCGGCAGCATAATATCCATAATCAGCACCAAAATCCATTAATAATAAATCTCCGTTTTTGCAGATTTTGTTATTCTCAATATAATGTAGGATACATGCACTTTTTCCTGATGCAACTATTGGATCATAAGCATGACCATTTGCTCCTTGCTTCAAAAATTCATAAGTAATTTCTGCTTCAATTTCATATTCCATCATATTAGGTTTCAGTGATTTTAAAACCCTATAATATGAATCTTTGGTAATGGCAACAGCCTTTTTTAGAAACTCTAATTCTATCTCTTGTTTTATTAATCTTTGTTCCTGAATTAAACTATTAATACTAATATATTTTTTATTAGGATATTTATTCTTTATAAAATCAAGTCTTCTACAGTTACTACTTTTAGTATTGTCAAAAGAAATAATATTAGGAGTTTCCAAATAATAGATATTCTCTATTGCATCACTTATATTATTTAAAAACTTGTCGAATTCAGAATACCATTTTATATCTTTAATACCAGATATTGATTTTGCTTCTTCAATTGAGTGTTTCTCTCCATGCCAAATTCGTTGCTTTTCATCTATTTGTTTAACGAATAACATAGGATCAAACCTCTTTTGATTTTTAATAGAAGCTAAAATCAGTATAGTTTCTTCCTGAGCTATGCCACAAAGATGATATAAGTTAGAGTTTTGTCTGAATTTGTATTGTTGGTCCCCGTTTTTAGGGTATTCATCAGGCGAAAAAAGCATAACTATACTATTGGGTAATAATTTAGTAATAAGCTTATTACGATTATTAGTAAAGAGTTCTGAATTGATAGGTAATTGTTTCATAATAATTCTATTTAGAAGCGTTTTAAATAAACTATCTACAGTACAAAAATGCACATAATTTTCATAGATTTGTAGCTCTAAAGATAAAATTAATTTAATTTTGAGAAACTAAAATCACAATTGAGTTAAAACCACAATTATTTTTCTTTAGAAGCTATTGAATTTAACGCTAGAATTAAAAATTAAGGCTAGTGAAATTATTATATTAACTTTTACACGTTTAACAATCAAAACACTATGAGTAATTCACTACTTAAGTACGCATCAATAACACAAAAGATTAGCATGTCCATTTTGGGCTTGTTCCTTGCGATGTTTTTATTGGTGCATCTTACAATCAACCTCATGCTCCTGCTTCCTGATGAGGGAGAGCTGTTCCGAGCATCTGCAGAATTTATGGGAACCAACCCTTTTATTATGGTTTTTGAGTATGTTCTTTTTGCAGCCTTTTTTGTCCACATAGTTCTGGGCATAATATTATGGTTTCAAAACAATCAGGCTCGCCCCATAGCTTATGTAAAAACTAATGTTTCAGAAACTTCCTTTTTCTCGAAGTATATGATTCATACAGGAATCATTCTTTTAATCTTCCTTATTTTGCATTTTGTTCACTTTTACTTTGCTAAAATTGGCTTAGTAGATGCTAGTACAACATATCTATTTGAAGGTCATGAGCACCCGGACTTCTATGTTATGGCTAAAGAATTACTTATGCAACCATTAATGGCAGGTATTTACATTATCTCATTTCTAACTTTAGGTTTTCACCTAAATCATGCTATTCAATCAGGTTTTCAATCTTTAGGATTAGAGCATAGTAAGTACACCGCAGCAATAAAAATAATTAGTACTCTTTATTCATTATTAATTGCTTTTGGTTTTTCAGTTATCCCAGTCATATTAATAATTCAAGGATAATTTTTATTAAAAGAACTTTAATCATAATACATATATAAAAGATATGATAAATTTAGATTCAAGAATCCCAGAAGGTAAAATGGCTGATAAGTGGACGAACTATATCGACCATGCAAAATTAGTTAATCCTTCTAATAAGCGTAAGCTTGATATTATTATCGTTGGAACAGGTCTGGCAGGAGCTTCAGCAGCTTCTTCACTTGGCGAAATGGGATATAAAGTAAAGGTGTTTTGTTACCAAGACAGCTCACGTCGTGCGCATAGTATTGCAGCACAGGGTGGAATAAATGCAGCAAAAAATTATCCAAATGATGGCGACAGCGTTTATCGTTTGTTTTATGATACTGTAAAAGGAGGCGATTATCGTGCTCGTGAGGCTAACGTTTATCGCTTGGCTGAGGTTAGTAATAATATTATTGATCAAGGTGTGGCTCAAGGAATTCCTTTTGCTCGCGACTATGGTGGGTTATTAGACAATCGTTCGTTCGGTGGAGCCCAAGTAAGTAGAACTTTCTACGCTCGTGGGCAAACGGGTCAGCAGTTACTTTTAGGAGCTTATTCTGCCCTTAGTCGTTCAATAAAAAATGGTCAGGTTGAATTATTTGCCCGTAGAGATATGCTTGATGTTGTTAAAATAGATGGTCGTGCTCGTGGTATCATTGTTCGTAACCTTGTTACTGGTGAGTTAGAAAAGCATGCTGGTCATGCAGTAGTTCTTGCTACTGGTGGTTATGGTAATGTATTCTACCTTTCTACAAATGCAATGGGTTCAAACGCTTCTCCAATATGGCAGGCTCACAAACGTGGTGCGGCTTTTGCTAATGCTAGTTTTGTGCAGATTCACCCAACTTGTATTCCTGTACATGGCGATTTCCAATCAAAACTTACTCTTATGAGTGAGAGTTTACGTAATGATGGTCGTATTTGGGTTCCTAAACATAAAAAAGATGCTGAGGCTGTTCAAGCTGGTAAGCTTAAGCCAACAGCTATTAAAGAAGAGGATAGAGATTATTATTTAGAGCGTCGTTATCCTGCATTTGGTAATCTAGTGCCTCGTGATGTTGCATCTCGTGCTGCTAAGGAGCGTTGTGATGCTGGTTATGGTGTAGGACTAGGAACTGGTCTTGCTGTTTATCTTGACTTTAGCGAAGCTATTGGCCGTTTGGGCAAGAGCGTTGTTGAGGCTCGTTATGGTAACCTTTTCCAGATGTATGAGAAAATCGTTGATGATAATCCTTACGAAACTCCTATGATGATTTATCCTGCTATTCACTATTCTATGGGTGGACTTTGGGTAGATTATAATCTTATGACAACTATACCTGGTTTATATTCAATTGGTGAGGCTAACTTCTCAGATCACGGTGCTAACCGTCTTGGTGCTTCGGCTCTAATGCAAGGTTTGGCTGATGGTTATTTCGTACTTCCATATACTATTGCTGATTATCTTTCAGATCAAATTCATGTGCCACGTTTTACTGGTGATGAGAAAGAGTTTAACGAAGTACTGGGCGAAGTTCAAGCTAAGATAGATAAATTGATGAACATTAAAGGAACTAAGACAGTGGATTCATTCCATAAACAGCTTGGTCATATAATGTGGGAAAATGTTGGAATGGCTCGTAATGCCGAAGGTCTTAATAAAGCTTTAGTAGAGATTCCTAAGTTACGCGAAGAATTCTGGAAGGATGTAAAAATCCCTGGCGATACTGCTGAGTTTAATGTAGAGCTTGAAAAGGCTGGTCGTGTGGCTGATTTCCTTGAGCTAGGTGAGTTAATGGCTCGCGATGCGCTGAATCGTTCTGAGAGTTGTGGTGGTCACTTCCGTGAGGAAAGTGCTACTGAAGAAGGTGAGGCTAAACGTGATGATGAGAATTTTGCTTATGTTTCTGCATGGGAATATAAAGGCGATAATGTAGCTCAAGAATTGCACAAAGAGAATTTAACTTTTGAAGCCATTGAGTTGGTACAACGTAACTATAAATAAGAAAGATAAGAATTATGGATTTAACACTAAAAATATGGCGCCAAGCCAATACCAATGCAAAAGGTAAGATGGTTGACTATAAAGTTGCTGGCGTTTCTCCTGACAGCTCTTTCTTTGAGATGTTGGATGTACTTAACCAAGGCATAATTGAAGAAGGTGGCGACCCTGTAGCTTTCGATCACGATTGTCGTGAGGGAATTTGCGGTACATGTAGCCTTTATATTAATGGACGACCACATGGCCCTGATACAGGAATTACTACTTGTCAGCTGCATATGCGTAAGTTCAAAACTGGCGATACAATTTATATTGAACCTTGGAGAGCGAAAGCTTTTCCTATTATTAAGGATTTGATTGTAAATCGTGGTGCTTTTGATGAAATTATTCAAGCAGGTGGTTATATCTCAGTGAATACTGGTGGTGTGCCTGATGCAAATTCTATTCCTATCCCTAAAGTTGATTCGGATACAGCAATGGATGCTGCTTCTTGTATTGGATGTGGTGCTTGTGTTGCAACTTGTAAAAATGCTTCAGCAATGTTATTCGTTGCAGCTAAGGTTTCTCAATTTGCTCACCTTCCACAAGGTAAAATTGAAGCTAAGCGCCGTGTGCAAAATATGGTTGCTACTATGGATGAGCTAGGTTTCGGAAATTGCTCTAATACTTATGCTTGTGAGCAAGAATGTCCTAAGGAAATTTCTGTTTCGCATATAGCTAAAATGAATAGAGAATTTTTTGCTGCTAAGCTAATTGCTGATGTAAAGGATAAATAGAAAATTCTTTAAAATATATGATAGCCATCATTCTTTAATTAGATTGATGGCTTTTTTTTGTGGGTTATTCTAAGATTTTCTATGTTTGGGCTAAAGCCCGCATTGTATTTGTATTCATTAGGCAGGGCTGTCATACTGAGTTTGCCGAAGGAAATCCCCTGCCTAATGATGTGTCATATTGAGCATATTATTATGGGTGGCATTTATGCCATCCTAATGAATGCCGTATCACAAAAGGGCTTTAGCCCAAAACTATTTATTTTACATACCTATGGCTTTAGCCATATAAATTGGAATCATATTTAGTAAGAATCATTAAAATGTAAAATAAACTTGACATCATGTAAGAAATACATTACTTTTACTGAAACTTTTAAACATAACAAATTATGAATCAAAATTTTTTATTTCCGCATAGCTATAAAAGGCCAGCATTGATTGTGCTTATTATATGCATACTGTTTTCAATTTACCTTTCTGTATTTGGTAGTGAACCCGATTTCCTTAATTTCAATATAGGTGAAAAAATGCGCGGCGATGAATTAAAAGTCATTACCAGAAATTTCGCTTTTACCATTGATGGTATTCTGTTAATTATTTCATCAATAGTTTATGGATTCTCAAAAGAAAAAGTAGAGGATGAGTATATTCAAAAGATAAGATTAGAGTCTTTGGTTTGGGCGGTATATATTAACTATGCTTTGGTAATTATTACGTTTTTAATATTATATGATATTTCTTTTTTGTACGTAATGGTTTATAATCTATTTACGGTATTAATTATTTTTAATATAAAGTTTTATATTAGCAAAACTAAACTTAATAAATCCCTTAGTGATGAAGAATAAAATAAAAATTCAGCGAGCAATTAAGGATATTACTCAGGCACAATTGGCAGAGATAATAGGGGTGAGCCGACAAACAATTAATGCAATGGAAAAGGGGAAGTATATTCCATCTACTGTTTTGTCATTGAAAATAGCTAGATATTTCGAAACGCCACTTGAAGAAGTTTTTTCTTTGGAGGATGAGGATTAATATAAAAACCCAAATAACCAAAGTGGTATTACGTTTTCCGAACCTATCTCGATATCATCTTTAGCAATAAATGAATTCTCAATAGCATTAATTTGTTCCTTTCCTTTATTCTTTCCTCCTATTTCAAATGTAAATTTCTCATCAATAAGAAAATCTGATTCTTTTGATGAGTTAACTATATGGTTATATGTCATCTGATTATAAAAAAATGTTTCTCTAATATTGCCAATATTTGCATTATCACCTTGCAAATTATACATTAGGTTGCTATTATTTAAAAATATTTTATTGGGTTTGTTTAAATTATTCATCGATTTGTTTGGCGAATATAATAGTTGAATAAGATCAGCTTCGGCCAAAAGTTTAAGATATATTTTCATGGTATTTAGGCTAATTTCAGTCCTTTGACTTAGCTTTTTCATATTTGGAGTAAAGGGTACGGATCCACTTATTATACTCAATAATCTTTTCAATAATATTATTTTTGATATTTGGATGGTTGCAAATTGTGGGATATCTACTTCTAATATAGTAAGTATTATTTCCGATATTTTTGTTTGATATGAATTCCTATTCTCTAAATAAAAAGGAAAATACCCATATTGTAAATAATTATCGAAGTATGAAAGTGGTTTTATCTTCGATATTATTTCCATGGAAATATCAATATGATTTTTTATTATTTCGTCTAGAGAATATCTAGGGAATTTAATGGTTGTTTCAAATTCTAAAAATTCGCAAAATGATAAGCCTGGCATATTATACATTACTGCTCTGCGGCTGATGTCTGCCTTTGCTTTTTGTAAATGCAATAGTGATGAGCCTGTAAATATTACTTTTAAATCAGGCATATCATCATAAATGTTCTTCAACTCCTGTGACCAGTTTGGGTATCGATGTATTTCGTCAAGCGCAAGTATCTTACCTCCTTTTTTTGAAAAAATATCGGCAAGTTCGTAAAGTCTATGTTCCGAGAAATACAAATCATCCAAGCTAACATATAACGACTCGCCTTTTGTTTTATAATTAAGCTTTAAATATTGAAGTATAATTGTGGTTTTGCCTACGCCTCTATTTCCTTTAATACCGATTACTCTATTTGTCCAATCAATTTTGTCAATGAATGGCCTAACACTTTTTAGCTGAGTTCGAGCTATCTTCGAATAGTATTTTTTGAATATGGTTTTCATAGCTTGCGTAATAAGAAATTATTATTGTCATTATAATAGCACAAAAATACTAAAAAATATCAAGTTATTGATGTTTAACTAATAAAAAAGTATCAATGCATTGATACATTATTGAAAATAGGTTCTAAGTATCATAATAATAGTGACTTATAAGTGTCAAAAAATATGGATTAGTTCTTATTACTGTATATTTTGGAAATATTGGAGCCTATTTTTATGAGTTTTTAGAGAAACTAAATTTTATTATTCATAGTTTTATAGCTAAATTTTTTGTTTTTTTGCAGTCTGAAATATTATTAATAAATAGAACATTATTATCATGAAAAGAACTATAATAAAAAACTTATTGAAGTCTGAAGATTTCGACCGTACAGTTGTTGTAAAAGGTTGGATTAGAAATCGTAGAGGGAGTAAGAATGTAGCTTTTATAGCTCTTAATGATGGTTCTACAATTAATAATATTCAAGTTGTAGTAGATTTTTCTGAACTTGGCGAAACCATTATGGATGGAGTAGGCGTAGGCGCTTCTCTTTCTGTAGAGGGGGAGCTGATTGAGTCGCAAGGTGGAGGTCAAAAGATGGAAGTTGTTGCTAAGAAGCTTGTGGTGCTTGGCAATGCTGACCCAAAAGAATACCCACTACAGCCAAAGAAACATTCTTTGGAATTTCTTCGTGAGATTGCTCATTTACGATTCCGCACCAATACTTTTGGTGCTATTACTCGTATTCGTCACGCTATGATTTTTGGTGTTCATCAATTTTTTAACGATAGAGGATTTTATAATATTCATACACCAATTATTACTTCTTCTGATGCAGAGGGAGCAGGCGAGATGTTTCAGGTAACTACTCTAAATGAAAAAAACCCTCCTTTAACAGAGGATGGTGAAATTGATTATAAAAAAGATTTCTTCGGAAAGAAAACAAATCTTACTGTAAGTGGACAGTTGGAGGCTGAATTGGCAGCTTTGGCTATGGGGCAAGTTTATACTTTTGGACCTACTTTCCGCGCTGAGAACTCAAATACAACTCGTCACTTATCAGAGTTTTGGATGATTGAGCCAGAGGTTGCTTTTAACGATATTGTTGATAATATGGATCTTGCCGAGGATATGCTTCAATATCTAGCTAAATATGCACTGGATAACTGCAATGATGATTTGCAGTTTCTTTCTAAACGCCTACAAGAGGAGGAAAAAGGCAAGAAAGAAGCGGATCGCTCAATGGAGCTTATTGAAAAGCTAAACTTTGTTGTTGAAAATAAATTTGAGAGAGTTACATATACTGAGGCTATTAATATACTTAGGAATTCTAAACCTAATAAGAAAAAGAAGTTTAGCTATGTAATTGAAGGTTGGGGTGCAGATTTACAATCGGAGCATGAGCGTTATTTGGTTGAGAAGCATTTCAAAAAGCCAGTTATTCTTATTGACTATCCTGCAAATATCAAAGCTTTTTATATGAAGCTTAATGATGATGGTAAAACAGTTCGTGCAATGGATATACTATTCCCAGGTATTGGCGAAATAGTTGGTGGCTCTGAGCGTGAAGCTGATTTGAAAACATTACAGTCTAAAATGGCTGCTCTAGATATTCCTGAGGATGAAATGTATTGGTATTTAGATACTCGACGTTTTGGTTCAGTACCTCATAGTGGCTTTGGCTTAGGTTTTGAAAGACTGATGCTATTTGTTACTGGAATGGGTAATATCCGCGACGTAATTCCTTTTCCTCGTGCTCCTAAGCAAGCTGAGTTTTAGAGTGGCTTAATTATCAGACAAAAAAATAGTCATTTGTATTTGTACAAATGACTATTTTTTTTGAAATAAACTTTCGTAAGTTTTATTTTACGATTAACGATTTAGATGAGATAGTATTTCCCATTTCATCATAGATAGTAATAAAATATATTCCCGCATTTTTTATTACTTCAGGGCTTTGTATTTTAGAGCTAACTCTATATTCAGATATCTTTTGTCCTGAAGAATTAAAAATACTTACCAATGAACCTTGCTCTGCAATAATATTAAATACCTCATTTTTACCTACAGGATTTGGATATATTATGGAATTATCTGTAGTGTTTTGATTAACTACTACAGAGTTTGAATATTCGAATTTACCATCAAAATCAACTTGCATTAAGCGATAATATACTGTAGAATTAATAGTATTATAATCGTAATATGTATAGTTTATGGTTTTATTTGAATTGCCAGCACCTGTTTTAGTATCTATGGTCTTAAAGTTTTTATTATCAGTAGAGCGTTGAATCTCAAAATAACTATTGTTTATTTCAGAAGCAGTAGTCCAGTTAAGAACATTCATTGTGCTGAGTTTCTCAGCAGAGAAACTTATTAGTTCAATTGGTAAAGTTCCATCAGAAGATTCGTCATATATTTGAAATTGATATAAGCTAGCAGTAGATGATCCTGAGCCGTCCATTTCAACGCCCACAAATGCATTCCCTGAAGCAGCAGACCAATCTAGAGATTCTCCTGCAGTAGTAGTATTAGATGCTTTTAGGTTATTGTTTTCAAATACTTTTAGTACTCCTGTAGCTTTATCATATGAAACTTTAACAAGTACTCTGACATTACTTGTTAAATTGAATCCAGTGTTGAAAATAATTGTACTAGCGTTATTAGTTACCTTATATTCAATTTTAACTTCACCACCATCCATATGGAATTTAAAATCATCCATTTCAAAGAAAGTAGCGAAGCTTTCAAGTCGCATATAATCGAAAGAGAATGTTACACTCTCTAAATTTTCAAAATCTGCTCTTGGAATCTCTAAGTCTAATCCAGTAGAGCCACCAGAGTGAATAAAATACACCCCTCCTCCTGATGCTAATCTTGCATCGCTTGTATTATAACTTAATCCATCATTGCCAATGGCAGCAACTTTAAGGTCAGCAACAAGAAAATCAAATTGGCTAACTAATGTTTGGGCATTAGACATTACTTGTGAAAAAAGTAAAATAAAAAGTAAAATATATGTTTTCATAATTATTTTTTTATATAAATCTTGATAAAATACTAAATCAAAATTAATGCGCAAATGTAATGGATTATTTATTACAGAAAAGTTAAAAAAACTATATTATCATCGCGAGTGTAAATATAAGAAATACAGGTAGATATGTGTTATTTAAATTTTAGTTTTGAATTACTTAGTAATATAATAATTCTAAGGATTCCTTAAAAAACTCTATTTCCAATTTCCATAGCCTTTAAAATCGCCTCATTATTGGTTTTGGTTTCGTCATTTTTTTCTTTGGCGAAATCCAGCAAATTTAGAGTGTCCAAATTGCCCATAAGAGCTTTTCCACTCATTGGGCAACCTCCCAATCCACCAATTACTGTATCAAAACTTCGGCATCCATTATCGTAAGCGGCACTTACTTTGCTATGCCAATTATCTTTTGTAGTATGCAAATGTACTCCAGGGTTTAAGTTCGGAAATTCTGCTTGCAATGCATTAAAACTTTTTGCAATATCGTTGGCAGAGCCATCGCCTGTGGTGTCGGCAAGAATAATTTCCGATACTCCCATTTTTATTAGATTTTCTGTCCAGCTAAGCAGAATATCGGTATTCCATTTGTCGCCATAAGGATTGCCAAATGCCATGGCAATATAAAATTTTAGATTACGATTTTTCTGTACGCAAAGGTCAATAAGCTGGTCACTTAATAACTGAACTTTATCAAAACTTGAATTAATGTTTTTCTTTAAAAATGATTCTGAAATTGAGAAAGGAAATACTAGCCCATCTATATTGTCATGTTCAAAAGCTCTGTTAGCACCACCGAGGCTACCAATGGTACTTACTATCTCAGTATTATTGCCATTAGTGTTTAGTTGTGCTATTACCTCAGCACTATCGCGCATCTGTGGTATAGCTTTTTGCGAGACAAAACTTCCGAAATCTATGGTGTCGAAACCTACATTTAGAAGTGCGTTTAAGTATTCAACTTTATGTGCCGTGGGAATAAATTTTTGTATTCCTTGCATTGCATCACGCGGTGTTTCTAATATTTTTATCATTCTTTAAAAAAAATTGATTTTGCTACTCCTAAAACCTATTAACTTATGGTTGCTTACTAAGCACTATACTAATAGAGGAAGTTTTCGTAAGGAAATCGTTTAGCATGTGCTTCCTTGATTTCAGAATAAATTAACTCACGTAGCTCATGAAGGTTTGTTTTCTCTTTGGCAGAGATAAAAATACAAGGGAGGTTTTCTTTTGCCATCCATGTAGTCATCATTTCGTCTAAGCTTATATTATCTTTTGTTTTGGGTGTTAAATCGTCTTCTTCCTTCTCAATAAAAGTATAAGCGTCAATTTTATTGAAAACCATTATTGTAGGTTTATCAGCCCCACCTATTTCGGCTAGAGTTTCATTTACTATCTGTATCTGATCTTCAAATTCAGCATGCGATATATCCACAACGTGAATAAGTACGTCGCTTTCTCTAACTTCATCTAATGTAGATTTGAAAGACTCAACTAATCCATGAGGTAGTTTTCTTATGAAACCTACGGTATCAGCTAGTAAGAATGGTAAGTTATGAATCACTGTTTTACGAACAGTAGTATCTAATGTAGCAAAAAGTTTATTTTCAGCAAACACCTTTGATTTACTGAGCATATTCATAATTGTTGATTTACCAACATTGGTATAACCCACAAGTGAAATCCTTAGTAGCTTACCACGATTTTTTCGCTGGGTTGCCATTTGTTTATCAATATTTATCAATCGCTTTTTCAGCAACGATATTCTATCACGTATAATTCTTCTGTCTGTTTCTATTTCTGTTTCACCAGGTCCACGCATCCCAATACCACCTTGCTGACGCTCTAAGTGAGTCCAAAGCCCGGTAAGGCGAGGAAGTAAATATTGATATTGAGCTAATTCTACCTGAGTTTTTGCATGCGAAGTTTTAGCGCGCTTAGCAAATATATCTAGAATAAGATTTGTACGATCAAGGATTTTGCAATTTAGCTCTTTTTCAATATTTCGTATTTGAGAAGGGCTTAGCTCATCGTCAAAAACAACCATATCGATTTCTGCAACACGAACATATTCTGAAACTTCATTAAGCTTTCCACTACCTATATAAGTTCTACTATTGGGAATTGTGAGATTTTGTGTAAAACGTTTTACAACATTGGCCCCTGCAGTTTGTACAAGAAACTCTAATTCGTCAAGATATTCTTCTAACTTATCAGATTTCTGTTGAGCACTAGCAACTCCTATAATAACGCACTTCTCAATTTCCTTTTTTGTAATATTCAAAATAATTATTGTTTAATATTTAGCATTGCAAATGTACTGAAATTAAAAGATGTATGAAGGTTAGTATAAAAGAAAAAGCGATTTTCCCCATTGCAAGGAACGCTTTGAATGGTTTATCTTAAATCTATTGCCTAGTATCTACACTAGCCTATACTTAATTATTGGTATTGTATTTCAAATATTTATAAATAAACCTGCAAATAATTATTATACAAGTCATTACTACAATTTAATTCTATATATTTGTAATTACTAAAAATACAGACTAAGAATTAACTTATTATTTACCTTAAAAGATGCAAGCTGATGAAAGATAATGAAACAATATCATCTAATAAAACACCACTTTGGATAAAGAAACTACAAGAAAACTCTTGGGAGTTAGAACTGTTAATCTCTGGTGGAGTAATATTCTCTTTATTTCAATTGGCAGATGTATTCTTAGGCTTTAGCTTAATGATGAAAATGACTAGTGCTTTCCCAGGCACGGATGCTTTAATAATACTAGGAATGCTAGGAATAAAAATACTTACAGTGGGTTTCTCTGTACATTTATTGTTACGAGCATATTGGCTCGGTATGGTATGTGTAAATTATGTTTTCCCTGAGGGGATAAAAGAAAAGGCCTTTAAGAATAAAATCCCTTTTAAAGATAGTTTTAGAGATGGAGGAAGTATGCAGAATGAAATTATTTCCATTGATAAAGCTTCGGGTAGTGTAATGTATATCTCAATAATTACGGCTCTGGTTCTTATTGGAATTCTCTTTTCTTTATTATTCTTATTGCTCTTAACCTATTTCTTTGGCTTATTTGGTTTGGCTTTTAATGATAATATTGTTATTTACACAATGCTTATATATTTTGCAGACCTTATACTATTTGGATTTTTACGAAAAATAAAATATTTAAGCTATGTTTTATATCCAATTTTTAAAGTGTATGATTTTATTACTTTAAGATTTGTTTATCAACGTTCGTTGGATCTTTTCAGCTCAAATGTAATTAAGTGGCGAGCTATTTTAGGAGTTATTTCATTGATATTTCTAAGTGTTTTTTTCACATATACTTCTATTTATAGAATTATGCATTGGCCTAATGCTATTGATGTTAGAGAGCATAGATGGGAAATGGCTCCTTCTGATAACTTTATGAGTCATGCCAGGTATTTGGATCAAGTACAAAGAGAGAATTTTATGCTTATTACACCAGTTATTCAGTCGGAATTAATTACCGATAATCACCTAATGATTTATATTCCTTACAATAAGAGATATGATAGTATGGTAGAATTAAAAGAAGGGGAAACATTAGCCTCTTATGTAGAAGTAATGATTGACGATAGCCTGTATTCCAATGTTAATTGGTTTAACTACTGGCCTGATAAGAATGAAGAAATAGGACTTAAAACTTATGTAGATATTAAAGGACTGAAAAGAGGTCAGCATTTTCTTAAACTTAGTTTTAATGGTAATAGTTCTTATAGAAGCGAAATTGCCTTTTGGAAGGATGCAGAGTAAAGTAGATGATAATTAGGATTACTTATCTTGTTCGTATATGTAATACCATGTTCGGTCTTATTATTTTTAGTTGCTTATAGCATTTATTTAATGCTAATATAAAATATTGATTTTGTTAATTGCTATTTTCAATCAAAGGCGTAGCCAAGCCCATATAGTTGATAAAAGCTTTGTGAATAATTATGCAAATGGCTGCTTTGACTAACAATTGTGTTGGCTGCCATGCAACTTTTAAAGTGGTTGTGGAATAAAACAATAATTAAATATAATAGTTAAAATACGCTTAGCCCATTGGTTTTCATCGCATTATTTTGTGCTATCCTTTTGTGCAATTGATAATAACTCCTTCCTTAAAATCTTATCCTATATTAATAAAAAAAGTGCCAAATCATGGAAATCTTAAAAAAAGTATCTTAACCATTTGGTTAAGTTTGACTATTTGGTTAACTTTGTAGTCTTAAAATAGGTGATATTTTGATTAAAGTGTAGTAAATCAGTACTATAACATATAATATAATGAAATATAATAAGGATACAAGTGAGAAAATATTGGATTCTGCCATTGATATTTTTCAAGAAAATGGTTTTAATGGAACCAGAATGCAGGCAATTGCTGACAAAGCAAAAATAAATAAATCATTGCTCCACTACTATTTTAAAAGTAAAGACAAGTTATTCCAGATAATAATTGAGAAGGCTGTTAAGCTTTTTATCCCAAGGGTTTTAAAAGTGATTAATGTAGAAGGAGATATTTTTCAGATGATAAGAGACTTTGTGAGTGCGTACATCGACATGTTACGTAAAAATCCACATATTCCTTCCTTTATTATTAATGAGATAAATAATAATCCTGAACGACTTCTTAAATTACTAAAAACTTCTGGCTTTAATGTGGACTTCGTGAAAGTAAAAATTCAAGAGGATATTGATAAAGGTATTATAAGGGATATTTCTCCAGAGCACCTTCTTCTTAATACTCTTTCCTTATGCATATTCCCTTTTGTGGCCAAGCCAATGGTGGTTGGAATAATTCTAAATGGTGAAGAGGATAAGTTTGAAAAGCTTTTAGATGAACGTAAAAAGGTAGTCGCTAATTTCATAATTGACTCCATAAAAATATAATAAAGCAATAAAATATATAGCTATGATAAATAAATTATTAACTCTAGTCTTCCTTTTTGGAATTCAACCAATATTTGCCCAGCAGATAAGTTTGGATTCCTGTGTGGCTGCTGCAGAACGCAATTGGCCATCTTTTAAAAAGGAGATCAGTATTTCTCAGAAGAGAGATTTAATAGAACAAACACTAAAAAAAAATTATTTACCAAAGATTAATCTTTCTGGCCAGCTTAGCTATCAGTCTGAGGTAATTACTTTCCCTGAAGTGCAATTGATGCCCGATTTTTTTGCTATATTACCACAAGATAATTACAGTGTTGGAGCTAATATTAGTCAAACTATTTGGGACGGTGGAATTACTAGTACTGCCAAAGATATACAAATGGCACAAAACAATGTGGAAGCCCAGCAGCTTAATGTTGAAACGTATGGTTTAATTGGTAAAATAAATAAGCTCTATGTTTCGTATTTATTTCTTAAGAAAAGTGAGAAAATCATCAATATTAGTGAGGGAGAGATAGATGAAAATATTCAATCAATAGCTTCTGCCGTTAAAAATGGTGTGATTACTAGCTCCGAACTTAATAATATTGAGGCTGAAAAGCTGAAATTGCAAAAGCAGCAAATAGAAATTAAGTCATCAATAAGTTTGGTACTTTCTTCATTATCAATGATTACTGGTTTGCAGTTGGATACAAACTATAAGTTTGAGCTTCCTATTTCTGCAGATATTGCCAATAAAGGAATTCGTCCTGAAATAGAGCTGCTAAATGCCCAGAAAAAGCTTTCAATGGCAAGTACTTCACAATATAAAACTAGCAGAATGCCCAAGTTTGTAGCATTTGGCAATGTGGGTTATGGACGCCCAGGATACGATATGCTTAATACGGATATGCATGGCTATTATATGATTGGTGCTAAGTTTACTTGGGATGTTTGGGACTGGAATGCCTCTAAAAATAATGAAGAGAAAGTTAAGCTCCAAACCTTAATTATTGAGGACAATATTTCAAGCATGGAAAAACAAATTGCCATTGAAGAAAATGAGTTTTTACAAGAAATGGATAGATATACAAAACTTATAAAACTTGATGAAGATATTGAATTGCTGAAAGAGAGTGTTTATAAAAACGCACAGAGTAAAATGAAAAATGGCAGCTTAACTTCTACCGAGTACCTTAAAATTTTTAACGAATGGAAGCGCTCTAAGCTTTCTACAGAGTTGGATAGAATAAATCTAATAAAATCAAATATTAATTATAAACATTCATTGGGATTAAAATAAGATTATTATGCGAAATACAATTTTTATAATACTGATAATGCTACTAATAAGTTCATGTAGCGAAACCATAGCTCCTGATGCTTATGGTAATTTTGAAGATGATGCTACCACTGTTTCTGCTAATAATGCTGGGCAATTAGTGGAATATAAAGTTGAAGATGGCAAGCATTACAAAAAAGATGATATTGTAGGTGTTGTTGACACTATGCAGCTTCATCTCAAAAAGGAAGTATTAATTGCTAGTATGAGTACAATAGATACTAAGGCTAGGAATGTAGAGTCTCAAAAATCTGTTTTAGATGAGCAATTAGCAAATGAACTTTTGAATCAAAAACGCATTAAAAACATGGTAGAAGATGGTGCTGCCACTACAAAACAGCTCGACGATATTAATGCAGCAGTGAGTATTAGCAAGCAACGCATTGCTAATATTAGTATTCAACGGAATGCGGTATTAGCTGAGAAACGCGGTTTAAATGCTCAAATTCAGCAAATTGATGATCTAATTAAAAAGAGTTTAATAGTAATTCCTATTGATGGTACTGTGTTGTTAAACTTTGCTAAGCTTAGCGAATTTGTAGCCCCAGGCAAACCTCTTTTTACTATTCAAGACACCAAAACTTTAAGCCTTACGGCTTATATTGCCGAGAGTCAGCTTTCGGAGATTAACGTTAATCAAAAGGTAAGTATTAATATTGATAAAGCAGATAGTACAAACGTTTTTATAGGAACAATATATTGGATAAGTAGTAAAGCAGAATTCACTCCTAAGCAAATACAAACAAAAGAAGAGCGTAGAAATCTTGTTTATTCAATTAAAATAAAAGTTCCAAATACCGATGGTAGCCTGAAGATTGGAATGCCTGCTGATGTAAATTTCTAGAACCTTAATTTTTTTATTATGATTAATATAAAAAATATAAAGAAATCTTACGGAGATATTACCGCTGTTGACGATATTACTATTCATGTGCGCAAAGGGCAGCTGTTTGGTCTTATTGGCCCTGATGGTGCAGGTAAAACCTCGCTCTTTAGAATGCTTACTTCGCTTCTAATCCCTGATGAAGGTAGTGCCGTAATAATGGGTTATGATACAGTAAAAGATTATCGAAAGGTGCGTAATATCCTTGGCTATATGCCTGAACGCTTTTCTTTATATTTGGACTTAAGTGTGGAAGAAAATCTTAACTTTTTTGCTACAGTTTTTAATACTACCATCGAAGAAAATTACAATCTTATAAAAGATATTTATAAAGTTTTAGAACCTTTTAAAGATCGTAGAGCAGGAGATTTATCAGGTGGAATGAAGCAAAAATTAGCGCTTTGCTGTGCTCTAATTCATAAACCAGAGGTGCTTTTGCTCGACGAACCTACTACTGGCGTTGACCCAGTTTCTAGAAAAGAATTTTGGGAAATGCTAAAGCGTTTACAAGCTAAGGGTTTTACAACTTTGGTTTCCACACCATTCTTAGATGATGCCGAGCTTTGTGATGAGGTAGCACTTATACAAGATGGTAAAATACTGGATATGGATAGCCCTCAGAATATTGCTAAGAAATATCCTCATAAATTATGGTCCATATCGGCAAGCAATAATTATAAGTTACTCAGAGCTATAAACAACTATGAGAAAAAGAAATCTGCTTTTGCTTTTGGTAATTCTGTGCATTTGGCTACCGATAATGAGATTGAAATAGAAGAAATTCAAAACTATCTGAAATCAATTATAGACTATGATTTTGAAATAAAACCTATAGAGCCAAATATTGAAGATGCTTTTATGGAATTAATGAAGGAAGAATAATGGAAAAAGAAACTGTTATAGAGGTAAAAAATCTCACCAAAGCTTATGGTGCGTTTAAGGCTGTTAATGATATAAGCTTTGAGGTTTATAAAGGGGAGATATTTGGCTTTCTTGGAGCTAATGGTGCCGGTAAAACCACTGCCATTAAAATGCTTACTGGTATTATTACTTCTACAAGTGGTGATGGTAGTGTTGCTGGATATAATATTAATAAGCAACGCGACAAACTTAAAGAGAATATTGGATATATGAGTCAGAAATTCTCACTTTATGAAGACCTTACTCTTATGGAAAATGTGGAATTCTATGGTGGAATTTATGGTCTTAGCAAAAAGCAGATTATAGACAAAGCTACTCTTATGCTCGATAGACTACATATGAATCATATTAAGGAGACCCTTATTTCTGATATCCCGCTTGGCTGGAAACAGAAAATAGCCTTCTCAGTCGCAATTATTCATGATCCTAAAATTGTATTCCTTGATGAGCCTACAAGTGGTGTTGACCCTATTACTAGACGTCAATTTTGGGACTTAATTTATCAAGCTGTGGAAGATGGAATTACGGTATTTGTTACCACTCATTATATGGATGAAGCAGAATATTGCGATAGAATTTCTATGATGGTAGATGGCGAAATTCACGCTATTGGTAGTTTACAATATTTATTAAATAAGTATGACAGTAAAACAATGGATGAAGTTTTTATTAAAATAGCAAGAGGTTAATAGAATAGTAATATGAAACGAACATGACAAATTTTAATCTTAATCCCGATAGCTATCGGGGGACCCACAGGGCATGATTAAAATTTTGTTATGTGACTCCACCTGCCTGCTGTAGGCAGGTATCACCGAATTAATAAATTTTAAACATATGAAAACATTTTTAGCATTTGTAAGTAAGGAGTTTAAGCATATTTTTAGGGATAAACGTACTCTAATTATATTATTTGGAATGCCAATAGTATTGGTAGTATTATTTGGGTTTGCAATTACTACAGAAATAAATAATGCTAAAATCCAAGTTGTAGATTTGGCTAATGATGTATATTCTACAAAACTTATTAATAAAATTAAAGCTTCTGGTTATTTTTCTGTTCAAGAAAACACTAAGAATATTAATGATATTGAAAGAATTTTTCAGGATGGTAAAGTGAAGCTCGCTGTTGTAATTCCACAGAATTTTAGCAAGGATTTAACAAATACTAATTATGCACAAATTCAGATAATTACAGATGCTACTGATCCCAATACATCAAATATTATTACGAGCTATCTTTCTGCAGTTTTTAAACAATTTGAGATGGAAGAAGGATATACATTAAGTACTAATCTGGAAATAAATACCCGAATGAAGTATAACCCTTTGAATAAGAGTGTTTATATGTTTGTGCCAGGGGTTATGACTATTATATTAATGCTTGTATCAGCAATGATGACTTCGATTACTGTTGCTCGTGAAAAAGAGTTGGGAACAATGGAAATCCTACTTGTTTCACCTTTAAAACCAAGTATAATTATCCTTGGAAAAATAGTTCCTTATCTAGTGCTTTCTCTTATAAATGCAATGACAATTTTGCTCTTAGGATTATTTGTATTTGATATGCCTATGCTTGGTAGTTATTTAGTGCTATTCACCGAAATATTTATTTTTGTACTAGCATCACTAATTCTAGGATTATTAATATCTACTGTTTCCAATTCTCAGCAAACAGCTATGCTACTGTCTTTAATGGGCTTAATGCTACCAACAATTCTACTATCGGGTTTTATATTTCCCATATCAAGTATGCCAAAGATTCTGCAATATACTAGTGATATTATTCCAGCAAAATGGTTTATTATTATTATAAAATCGGTTATGCTCAAAGGTGTAGGAATTACTTATATTTGGAAAGAAACATTAATATTAATAGGGATTGCAATTTTCTTATTAGTATTGACAATTAAGAAATTTAAGGTAAGATTAGAGTAGGGTATGGAGGAGTGAGTAGATTTAAGATTAACGATTTAAGAGGTTTTCGTTTAATAGAGAACTATATATTGAGTATCAAAAAATGTACTACCAACTGAAGACCGATACCAAGAGACTGCCAACTGCCGACTGAAGACTGCCGACTATAAACCGATCATAAGATTTAAAATATGAATAAAATATTAGTAATAGTACGTAAAGAATTCAGGCAGATTTTTAGGAACAAAATGATGAAACCTATCTTATTTGTAATGCCTATTGTTCAACTTGCAGTATTAGCATATACAGCAGATTTTACGGTAAAGAATATAAATATATTTATTCAGGATCAGGATAAATCTACTATCTCTCAAGGATTAATTAATAAAATTGATGCATCTGATAACTTTGTGTTAACTCAGGTTTCGTATTCCGATTTTGATGGAATTGAAGCTATGCAATCCAATAATGTGGATGTGATTTTAAGTATTCCACAAAATTTTTCTAAAGATATGAATACTAATTCTCACACAATAGTTTCAATTACAGCAGATGCAATAAATGGTACTAAAGCAGGAATTAGTATTAACTATTTGCAAAATATTATTTCTGATTATATGAAGGAGTATGCTGCTCAAAAGGGCATGGTCAATACCAAAGCTGGGATTGAAATTGTTAAAAGAGACTGGTTTAACCCAATGCTAAACTATAAATACTTTATGGTGCCAGGTATTCTTGTGCTTTTGGTAACTATGATTGCTCTTTTCTTATCAGGAATGAATATTGTCCGTGAGAAGGAAATTGGAACTATAGAGCAGCTAAATGTTACTCCTATTAAGAAATACCAATTTATAATAGGGAAATTATTACCATTTTTAATTATAGGTTTAATAGAGTTTACTATAGGAATTGGCGTTGCATTATTATGGTTTAAAGTTCCTTTTGTAGGCAGTGTTTTGCTTATGTATTTATTTACAACAGTGTATTTAGTTCTTATTCTGGGAATGGGAATGTTAATCTCCACAATAACTGATACTCAACAACAAGCATTGTTTTTATCATGGTTTTTTTCGGTAATATTTATACTTATGTCGGGCTTATTTACTCCAGTAGAAAGTATGCCAATATGGGCTCAAAAGATTACTCTTTTTAATCCAATAATGTATTATACTGAAGTTATAAGGCTTGTAATGCTAAAAGGCAGCACGTTTTCTAGTATCTCTTTCCACTTTATAGTAATAAGTAGCTCGGCAGTTGTAATAAATATCCTTGCAATGCTTAATTATAGAAAAACCACATAATAAATCATTTACCTAATGTGGTGAAATTAATTTACTTCTGCTTTTTATAAATCCTCCTTAACCATACTGGTAATACAATACTGCCAATTAGTAAGTAAGAGTAATAACTGAGTAATCTCCAGCCAAGTGCAATTTCATTGGAATATGGGTTCATAAACTCGCCTAGGAATTTTGGTAGCATAAATTCTGCAACGCCACTGCCGCCTGGGGTCGGGCTTATTAGTAATATCACCCACATTATAAGTTGTCTTGCAAATATTAGTATTTGATCGCCATGTCCAATTAAAACAAGGATAAGAGCATTAATTACAGCAAAACGTGCCATCCATGATATTAGAGTTGCCCCAAATGCTTTTGCCCAAAAGCTAATACTTTTGTGCTTCATTTCTTTGGAAGTAATTATTATATCATCACCGACCTTGTCAATAGATTCTATCCATCGCCTCAATATTGGTAATGAGAATACTGTGTGTAGGATGTTTTTGAAAAATTTTGGATGAAAGAATACGGCAAAAGTTATTATTGTAGTAAGTAGGAGTATAAATCCATAGCCAATAAAGAATATTGTTTTGGTGGGAAATGTTCCAAAGTTAAAGAGTTTGAATTCGGTATTAATAAACAGTTCGGAAGATCCTATAAATATAAAGACTATTGGAACCATTATGATATAGAAAAGCTCATCTAATAATGCTGTTATCATAACTATTGCAGTGGATTTCCCTACATTTTTTATCTCTTTGTTCACTATGAAAAGTGCTACTGCTGAGCCGCCAACAACCGATGGCGTAAGGGCAGATGCAAATTCCCAAAGCATTATTACTTGAAAGCTCTTTTTCCAATTAATAGCGCCATCGGTCATTAGTCGAATACGGTACATATAGGCAATATCGCGTATAGCCTCTAGTATAATTGCAAGCAATAGAAACATAATTGCCGTAAAACCCCATTGAATACCTTCGTAACTTTGTTGCGAAAAATCTCCAATAATAAGGTAGGCACTAACAGATATTCCTAGTATTACTGCTAGTACTATTTTCCAACTAGAAAAAGCTTCTAATATTTGCTTTGGTTTGGCTACCATTTGAATTATTGATATTTATAAAAAACTACATCTTTTATATTATACAAAAGTAATAAATTACTCGTAGAAGGATACAAAAAAGCCCATTGAATTTCTTCAATGGGCTTTAGTATTATCTTAAAGAATGATTGTTTAGTAAACAATCATTTTCTTAGTTACACTGTTGTTATCAGCTGTAAGAGTATAATAATATACACCAGCTTGTAAGTCAGAACCATCAATGCTAATAGCGTGAGCGCCAGCAGACATTGTTCCTTGACTTAATGACATAACTTGAGCACCAGCTACATTATAAACAATAACGCTAACGTTAGATGCTTTGTCTAGGTTATACTCAATAGTTGTAGTACCATTAAATGGGTTTGGACGGTTTTGAGAAACTGTTAACTCATTGTTTGTAGCATTATCGATTGATACATTATTAGTTGTATAATGAAAGTAGAAATCAAAGTACTCATATGGGAAATCATCATTTGTACCACTTGACATATATAAGTAGAAAGGCATTTGGCCTGTACTTGCACTTGTTACATTAGCAAACTGACGAGAGAAGAAGAAAGAACAACTATTCTCACCGTAATACATTTGAGCATTTAGAGGGTCTAACTTATAAGTTAAAATTCTAAAACCATTCAATATAGGGTTAACTGCACCAAATAAAGTATCTACAAATTCAGTATATGTAGAACCAGAAGCGAAAGTCATTGTTACTTTAGGAAGCTCATTAGCATTCCAGCTATCAGTAATATCTGTTGGAAGTTGGAAGCTTGTATAGAAATACATTGTTTCACCATTAACTACTGTATCGCGGCTACCCATTGAATCATCAAGAGGATACTTAATTGTTGTAACAACATTTGCATTTGCTGAACCAGCAGCTGTAGCATACCATTTGTTTACATCATGGTAAATCCAAGGTAAAGCTGTAATTGTTTGACTTCCATAAGGAATGTCTTGGAAAGTTGCAGTATTCTTTTGAATTTGAATAATTAGTGTATCAACTACAGAAGCTGCACTAACTCTAGAATATATACAAGTAAAAGCTATAGAGTCAAAAGTAAAAGTAGTATACTCATTAAATTCATCATCAGTTCCTTCATTCATATAATCGAACATCTCATTAGTTGGATCAGTAACGTTTGCAGCAGCAAGCCACCATACAGGCTCTAGAGACCCATCACTATACAAAATGTTTACTGATGTATCTTTAAATATATAAAATGAACTATAATCCATATCATCTAATGTAATAGCATTCAAATCAGCAATACCAGCGGCATGATTAAACCAACCCATTGCACTACCTTTTGTAGTATTAATAGATGCTTTCTTAGAAATAGGACTTCCATAGAAAGTTTCAGTGTCAAGTTGCTTTGGTGCTTTTAAAACGCCATTAAAACTTGAGCTTTGAGCACTTGCAAAAGTAATACTCATTGCAAGAACTAATGTTAAGTAAATGTTTTTCATAAAATAAATTTAATTGTTTAAAATTCTAATTTTCAATAATTATTGTAAATATATTAATGTGTGTTTTACAGCCGCAAATGTAGTAAAAAAAATTTAATGAGTAGTTGTTAATAGAGAAGTACTTTATCTATGACTTTTCATTAAAATACTAATTATAACTGTTTGTAAATTAGTCTCTTTACTTAATATCTGTAAATGAATAAAGTGTTCAAATCCTATTAAACTATTTTTACTACATAAGACAGTTGCAATAGTCTTTACATATAACTTTCTATTGGTTCACAGTTACAACTTAAGTTTCTATCACCATAGCCATCGTCAATTTTTGAAACCATTGGCCAGTACTTATCAATTTTTACATGGTAAGTTGGGAAAGCTGCAGCTTCTCTACTGTATGGGCGTGTCCACTCTTCTATAGTTACAACTTCCATTGTATGAGGTGCGTTAGTGATAATATTATTACCTTTTTCTGCTTTATTTTCTTCAACTTCACGTATTTCAGCTCTAATAAGACTCATTGCTTCAATAAATCTATTGATTTCGTATAGAGGCTCACTTTCAGTAGGTTCAACCATCAGTGTACCATGTACTGGGAATGCTACTGTTGGAGCATGAAAACCATAATCCATAAGGCGCTTTGCAATATCTCCCACAGGAATTCCTGCCGACATCATAAATTCGTTGCAATCAATAATTAGCTCATGGCCTACATGACCATTTTTTCCAGAGTATAAAATTTTATAGTCTTTAGAAAGTTTAGCTTTCATATAGTTAGCATTAAGAATAGCTATTGAAGTAGCTTCCTTTAAACCATCAACGCCCATCATTTTAATATACCCATAAGATATTGGTAATACCAAAGCGCTTCCAAAAGGAGCTCCCGAAACTGCTCCAATAGCTTGCTCGCCACCAGTTTTTACAATAGGGTGAGTTGGTAGGAATGGAGTTAGGTGTTTTGCTACACCAATAGGTCCAACTCCAGGGCCACCGCCACCATGTGGTATTGCGAAAGTTTTGTGTAGGTTAAGGTGACAAACATCAGCGCCCATAAATCCAGGATTTGTATATCCTACCTGAGCATTCATATTAGCACCATCCATATATACTTGTGCTCCATGGCTATGCATTAAATCAATTATTTCAATAATAGCTTCTTCAAATACTCCATGAGTAGATGGGTAGGTAATCATTAAAGCACCAAGATTATTGCTATGAGTTTCAGCTTGTAATTTTAGATCTTCTAAATCAACCTCGCCATTAGCTGTAGACTTTACTACTATAATATCCATGCCAGCCATTACTGCTGAGGCAGGGTTTGTGCCATGAGCCGAAGCTGGAATTAAACAGATATTTCTATGACCTTCACCTCTGCTTTTGTGATATGCCATTATAACACTTAAGCCAGTGTATTCGCCAGCTGCACCAGAGTTTGCTTGTAAAGAAACATCATCAAAACCAGTTATAATAGATAAATCTTTGCGCAAATCATCAATCATTTCGAAAAAACCTAAGGCTTGCTCACGAGGAACAAATGGGTGAATATTGCCAAACTCAGGCCACGAAATAGGAATCATTTCTGTTGCAGCATTAAGTTTCATAGTGCACGATCCTAATGGAATCATTCCTCTGTTTAATGCAAAATCTTTTATCTCTAATCGTTTAATATAACGCATCATTTCTGTTTCAGAATGATAAGTGTTAAATACCGATTGTTGTAAATACTCTGTTCTACGTATAAACATATTGTCAAATGAAGTTGCATTTGTAGAATATGTTTTTCCTTCTTTAGAAAATTCTTTTCCTGCTACTTCGGCAAGTATGCAAATAATCTTATTTAGGTCATCATTTGTTTTTGCTTCGTCAATGCTTATTCCAATATGATTCTCGTCAAAATAACGAAAATTTATTTCATTAGCTTTTGTAAGTTCTTGAATTTCATAAATATCTACATTCTCAGGAATTTGAATATATAGAGTATCAAAGAAGCTTCCATTTAATTGCTTATAACCCAATTGATCCAATTCAAAAGCAACATAATTTGCCATATCGTGAATGTCTTGAGCTATTTCTTTAAGACCTTTTGGGCCATGATATACAGCATACATTCCTGCCATGGTTGCCAATAAAGCTTGAGCTGTACAAATATTTGATGTTGCTTTCTCACGCTTAATATGTTGTTCTCTAGTTTGTAAGGCCATACGTAAAGCACGCTTGCCTTGAGCATCTTTTGATATTCCAATTATTCTTCCAGGAATTGTTCTTTTATATTTTTCAGAAGTTGCAAAATATGCTGCATGCGGGCCACCAAATCCCATTGGAACTCCAAAACGTTGAGTGCTACCAAAGGCTACGTCTGCTCCCCATTCTGCTGGAGGAGTTAGTAGTGTTAAACTCATAATATCTGCTGCTACCGTAACCAAAGCTCCAATTTCGTGAGCTTTTTCTACAGTAGTTCTATAGTCTTCAACGCCTCCTTTTTCATTAGGGTATTGAAGCATATAGCCAAATACTTTGTCGGTAAATTCGAAATTAGTATAATCAGCAATTATTAAATCAATTCCTAAAGGTAATGCACGAGTTTTTAGTAACTCAAGAGTTTGAGGGAAAATATTTTTATCAGCATAAAAAGTGTTTACTCCTGCTTTTACTTGCTTTCGCGAGCGAGAATGTAATGCCAAAAGCATAGCCTCTGCTCCTGCTTGCGATTCATCTAATAAAGAAGAGTTTGCTAATTCAAATCCTGTAAGGTCAGTTATTACTGTTTGATAATTTAGTAAAGCCTCTAATCTTCCTTGTGAAATTTCTGCTTGATACGGTGTGTATGAAGTATACCATCCTGGATTCTCAAGAATGTTCTTTTGAATTACGGCAGGAAGTAGTGTTTCGTAATACCCTAAACCAATATATGAACTAAAAATCTTGTTTTTAGATGCGATTGCTTTAATCTTATTCATAAACGCAAATTCAGAAATACCTTCTTCTAATTCTAACTCACTTGTTAGTCTAATATTTGCGGGAATAGTTTGTTCTATAAGTGTGTCTAATGAATCAACACCAATAGCTTCAAGCATTTCTGCATGTTGCTCAGGGCGGATACCATTATGGCGGTTAGTAAAATTATTCTTAATCATAATGTAACTTCTTAGAGTTTTTATAAATAATTAGTAACTAATAATAAGTACGTATGTTACCGTAATTGTAATTTCGCCAAAGGTATGTATTTCTATAATTATAATTAACCATTTTGATATTAAAAAGGCACATTATTTTATGATTTTTGGCAGATTTTAAGTTTTGTAAATTTTTAAACATCCAAATATTTATAAAAAATTAAAAGTCTAAAAAAAATACTTATATTAGCAGTATAATTAAACTTAGGAAACATTAATAAAACACAACTGATATGTTATAAGATATGAATCTGTAAATATTATAATTCTTAATATTTTTATGATAAATCTTTGCCCTAAGCACACCTAAAAATATAGAGAATTATATTTAGGGCAATCAAATATTTCTATTAAGCCTACATAATACTAATGCTCCGGGGATGTTTACAGTTGGTATAGAAGAAAAGAACACTTTAGTAATTAAAAAAGTAAAACCACTACTATACCCCAATCCAGCTACTAATAACTTCAATCTCCGCTTTGAGCAAAGCCCAACAGAAGATTATGAGCTTAGTGTATATTCAAGCTCGGGAGCATTAGTTAAGCAACAACAACTTCCTGCCGTTGGTAATGAGTATCGTGTTGATATACAGGAATTGAAATCGGGAGTTTATTATGTGAAATTAGAGTGTGGTGGAAAGATTATTTATAATGGTAAATTTATAAAAAAATAATTAATTATGAGAAAAATATCCTTAATTATTATACCCTTATTAATTACACTGTCTGCTTATACACAGGATATTGTTCGTAATAATATATATCTTGAATTAGGCGGCACTGCTTATCTATATTCTGTAAACTACGAATATCTTTTGAGTGATAATAAAGACATTAATTTTCCGATACGTATTGGTGTATTTTATAATTTCAAAAGATCATCTAGTTTCGCAAATTTTGCAATACCATTTAGCATATCTTTAATAAAATAAATGAAAGATGATTCTAAAATGTATGTAGAGATAAAAGCTTCATCAACTATTGCATATTATAAAAAATACCTGTCTTTAGGAGCAGCACATGGGGGGTATTATAATACTACCTATAAATATATCCCTGGCTTCAGTTTAGGAATAAGAAGGCAAGCACCAAATGGTTGGTTTTATTATCACATAAATATGCAAATATCATACGATAAAGAATTATCATCTAGTATAGTACCAATGCTGGGTTTAGGCATTGGAAATACTTTTTAAAATATGTTTTTTGTAAAGAATAAGACTACCCAAAACAAAAAATCCCCAATAATTCATTCAGTTATTGGGGATTTTACTTTATTTCAAGAAAAGATATTAAAAAGAAAGAATAGTTTTCTTAATAATCTCGATTGCTTTCATTAACTCATCCTCAGGAATTACAAGAGGTGGAGCAAAACGAATAATATGATCGTGAGTAGGCTTAGCAAGAAGTCCGTTGTCCTTCATTGCAATACAAACGTCCATTGCTGTTTTGCCATTTGTAGGCTTTATAACAACAGCATTTAACAAACCTTTACCACGTACAAGTTCAATCATAGGAGAGTCAATCTTCTCAATTTCAGCACGGAATATTTTTCCTAAATGCTCAGCTTTTTCTGCAAGATTTTCGTCAACAA
>JAOZPM010000018.1:0-31025 GCA_029932765.1 Bacteroidales bacterium
CAGTTGTATGATAATTTCGTACAACTGATGGAATGATTAATTCCGATAATTATAGTAACATGCACTAGCAATTTACCAATTACAGTATACCGATTACAATTCCATATTCACCGATTACAACTACCTAATTACTCCTTCATCTTCATAATACGCATAAAGCGTTTATACTTTACTGGAGTGCTCAAATAGTATCTAAATTTGGCATCTCTTTCTTTATCGTTAAACTTTCTTTCGTCAGCTTTACTATCTTTAAGGATGGTTATAAACTCCTTATTTGACGAATAAGCTAATACTTGACCATTTTTTGCACTTCCTTTAATTTCAAAATAATAATACTCCTTATTTCCTAAATTAAGTGCTATGGTAATTGTATAGCCAGTTTTCTTATTTATTATCTCAATTTTACCGGGCACATATTTTAAGATCTGATATTTACCTAGACTTGAAATCCCAATATCACCAGTAGAAACTATTGATCTAGTTCGAGGATTATACTTCATCTTTACGTCAGAGATAAAAATTGTACTCAATAATTCTTTAGGTACTTTTCTGTATTCTCCACCATTAGTAATTATCTGACCAGTGTATTTATCTGATAATTCAGCACCTAACTTATTGTTAAGCATTATCTTATAAATATCATTCTCTAAATCTACCGAACCCATGTTCATTCTGTCATTTAAATCAGTGGCCATAAGCTCTAAAGCCTTATCATTAAAGTAAAAATTCAATGGAATTGATACAGAGAAATCTGTAGAATCTTCCCTAGAAAAATATCTTGCTTTGCCATAGGCAGTAGCCTGCACATGCCCTGTTTTAAATGCCAAATTAAGCTCACCCTCTGTGTAAAGTGCACAGTCTCTCCTACTTAAAGAAATATAATTGCCCGGCAAACTACGTTGCGATAATTTTTCGTCAGAAGCAATTCTATATTCTTGAGAAATTTTATCAAATACAAGAGAACCACTACTTTGAATAATATTATTATCTGTTCTACGGCCATTATCATTCATAAAAACTGAATAAACCTGTCCATTATATTCTCGGGAATTAAGTCCACAATACAATCTTTTACCATCTATAGATTTTATCTCTTCATCTATTGGTATAGAAATATTAGCAGGATCAATTTCGGTTCTAAATTCAATTGCTAAGTGTTCTAGAGTATCACAATTATGATCAATTCTAGTTCCTCCATCAAATATTAAGTATCTATTTGCACCAACCAGGGTAATCTCTCCATAAAAATCGAAATAGTTACTTAATGTAAAGCCATCTTTTTCGCCAATAGTAGCATTACCAACAGTATATCCTGCAGTATCAACTTCAATCTTATTAAATAGAATGTTTTGCACCCATCCATCTTCATCTTTATAATCGTAAACTCCCCTACCATGATAGCTATGCTTGCCTTCTACAATAAACACTCCTTTATATAACTCATGGTATTTTGTTTCTCTATTTACTAGTAATTCAGCTTCATGAATCTCTTCCAACTCTGCTTTTGCAAATATCTTAAGTTTATTTTCACCAGGAATAATAACAGCATCAGCAACAATAAGTTTAGGAACGCCATACGCATCTATCTCCTTTTTACGCTGAGAATAAACTCCTCTTTTTGAAATAAAGCTAAGGCTGTCTTGATCTGGATGAGTAGAAATAAACCTTGTTCCACTTAATGCTATATCAGCAACTTCTTTAATGGTTTTATCTTTAACCTGAGCCATTGGATCACCTTTAGTAGAGAATTCAACCTTCTCATTATCCATATACCAAGTAAACTTATCCATATAGCATTTATACATATTCTCCTTAAACTCAACAAGTTTTGCATCAGATTTGCTCTCAAATTCAGCTTTTCGTTCATTAAAATCTACATTTGCCACAAATACATCAGTTGTTGCAAATGCTAATTGCTCATGTTCATTAAAGTCCTCTAACTCATCAAACTCATCTGTTTGTTCTAGTTCGGCTAGTGTTTTAAGTCTAAACATACAAGAATCACTAACGAAAGTCCTATTCTTAAAGTGGAATAAGTCGGATTCTAATTCAGCATTCTTTATCTTTATCAAACCATTACCATCAAGCTTTGTAGATGTTAAATATAAACTACCATCAATGGTAGCATCATTGGCATACATATCAATAGATGGTTGCTCTTCACGAGTAGTAACAATCATTATATCGTTATATGGTTCAAAATGCATATCAACATTGCTAGCAATTACAGGAGGATATTCTACACCACTTTTAACTTCTTCAATTTTATAAGACTGTAAATATGCATCGGTAGAATCTGGAAAAAATATTAAATCATTAGAAATACCCAATGACGTTAAATATCTAAGACTACCTCTACCCTGTAAACCTTCGTTACTAAGCTTAATAGTATCATTAAACATTGCTTTACCACCGTATAATGAATAGCCAGCATCACCAGTAGTTGTAACAAAACCTACAGAGTAGTCTCTCATAACTTTTAGTGGTGTAATTATATCTGGAAAGATTCCTGCAGACTCCAAGTAGCCATTAAACTCTAAGCCATCTGTTCGGAAATCATCCAAACTATCAATTTCAAAGGATTCAAGAGTATAATAAAATTTATCGCGCTTATATACCTTATTATAAATCTCAGTTTTGTCATAATAAACATAGGATTGCGATTCACTATTAAGGATTGGGTATTCCGGAAAATCTTGAATTCCAGATTTATTATTTGGTTGATCAATTAATATATAACCTTTCAAATCCTCAATTACATTCTTTATTCTAACTAATGGTCTTTCGCCATACTTATCCAACTCAAAAGCCTCTACCTTAAAACTTAATGAGTCAATACTTGGCATCTCTAATTTAAACTTATCATAGCTAAAGAATACATCTTTTGCATGAATATCAAATCTACCAGCAGTAATTCTTCCAGCAAATAAGAAATCTCTATTCTTTTTAAGCTGTACTCTACCATTTCTTGGAAAAATTCTTACGTCTTGCGAATCGGAAAGAAATACTGTTCTTACGCCCTGAAGGATAATGTCATTATTTACAAGGTTTAAACTTGCATTAGGAATTACACCATTTGTTTCCGACATAAATGAAATTACATCATAATCAGTTTGTCCTCTATGAGCCATTACATATACATCAACGCTAGGTTTTACAATTACATAATGATCTTCAAAATCATATAATAGGAAGCCTTTTGATGCCAAATTCATAAGGTAAGAAATAGTAGTTTCCTTACTCATATGCATGTAGTTGCCAAAATCTTCGGCATAAAACTCATAATAACCATTCTCTTGAACATAATTATAAACAGCTTCAACAGGGTTTTGTCGGTCCATTCCCTGAAGTTTTTGATATCTATTTTTAGAAAAATAATTCTCTGATTCAAAATAGGCTTTACTATCAATACCTTTCTGCTGTATACTTTTCATATCAATATAATCCTCACCAAGCTTCCAATTTAGCTCTTCTACAAAGAGTGATATATTGTGATACGAATCGGCAAAAGGAGTTTGGGCAATACCTTCATCTTTACGATATATTGAAAGATTTTTTTTCTTATTTGAATAGTATAAGCTAAGCCCAGGATGATAAATTGAATCAACAGAAACCTCTCCTGTTATGGTATCAGTACTTTCTAGATATATAGTTACTGTTACTTTCTCCGACAGAATTTTATCTTTCTGAATAACAAAAACATCGGAACCTGCATAAACAAAGTTCTTACCGTTATGCTTAAAGATAAAAAACGCTTTATCTCTACCTTTACCGCTACCAATCATTTGTCGGCCTTTCAGCGAATAGCCACCTTGATAATCAACATTTTCATAAATCTCATTTATAGTATAATCATAGCCATAAGAAGAAAATGAAGGATAACGAGATGTTTCGGTTTGCTTAGTAAAACTAAACTTATCCTTCACTCCACCAAGCAATCCGAAACTAAAATTTCGTTTATCATAAAAAGTAACAGAATCAGCAGTCCAAATTGCACTTTTAAGACTTATTTTATAATCCTGCATTACAGCATATACAACTCCATCGGCTAGTCCAACTCTTGTCCAAAAGAGTTTGCCACCATTACCTTCCCACCTTTCGCGTAGTGGATGATAATCGCCTGTAGTATGCCAAATATAAGTAGAGTCCGCACCTGTAGTTCCAATAAGATTTACCGTATCAAAACTATAAATGGGCTTATTATCTATTATCTTAATTTTAATCTTGGCATTAGTAACTTTCCATATTTTTTTTGATTTTTCGTAAATATGGTGAGTATTAAAGAAACGTGTTGAAGCATTAAAATATCGGTGAAGGTAGCCAGTACGCCTTTTCTGTACATAATAATTAATGGACTTAATCCAATCATCAAATATATCCTTATTTAATTCATCTCTTTTTAGCGCAATAATATTATCTATATAAAACTCAAAAGTTGGATGAGCATTAAATCTTTTGGCAATCATCATATTACACATCTGTATAATAGATTTCTTCTCATCTTCTGAAAGTGTATCACTATCCCAAAATGGGCCTACTTCAAGCATTTTCTCCTCAATTTTCTTAGTAGTCTCTTTAGATACCTTAATAGTCATAAACTCTTGGTATTCAAAAAGAAACTTATCAGTCATTTTGGAGAACTTATATTTCTTTTGAGCCTCAAGATTGTTGACAAAAAATATAATTATGAATAACAGAAATACTCTCATTTGTTTATTTGTTAGTTGATTTAATCTAATTCAATAGAATAAAAGCAATTATGACATTTTCCATACTCCTGCTACCCACATATTATCCACTCCATGATGCTGGTATTCAAGTCCATGTTTTAAAGCTTCGGTACTTAGTTTTTCTATATCAGACTCATAAAATCCACTTAAAAACAATAAATTGCCTTTACTCATACATTTTGCATAATGCTTAAGGTCATTAAGAAGTATATTCCTATTTATATTAGCAATTACCAAATCATATTTCCTTCCATCAAGTAAAGCAGCGTCACCTAATTCTACCTTTATATTATCGATATTATTGCGTTCCACGTTTTCTAAAGCATTATTGTATGCCCATTCATCATTATCAATAGCATCAACATGATTTGCACCTCGCAGTGAAGCAAGAATTGCTAAAACAGCAGTACCACTTCCCATATCCAATATATCAAGGTCTTTAATTTCATTATTAAGTATAAGCTTAATCATCTGTGCTGTAGTAGGATGATGGGCAGTACCAAACGACATTTTAGGTTCTATCTCTATCTCAAATTCGGTATTAAAGGGTTTATGAAATGGTGCTCTAATTGCAACTCTATTTTCAATTACCACAGGTGGATAATTCTCCTCCCAAACGGCATTCCAGTTCTGATCTTCAATATAGTTTACCTTATAAACAATATTGAAAGCCTCAGCTTGCATAACAAATAGATTATCAACAGCTTCTACAGAAAAATCAGGTTTCTGTATAAATGATTTTAATCCATTATCAGTTTCTTCAAAACTTTCAAATCCTATTTCAGCTAGCTCTGCAATAAGTATTTCATTAGCAACATCCTTAGGCTCTACCGTAAAATTTAACTCTATATATTCCATAATTTCAAAATTATCACTAAAACATTAATAATCCATATTTATATAAAATACTTATTAAAAGGTTTTCACCTAAAATTTGTATTTATATTTCAGAATTATTTAGCATTTATTTATGCTACTTTTACTCTTCCGACATTTCTTTAATTATCTCAGCAACATCTTCTTCTGTACTTTTTAACTTTGCTTTACAAAACTTTATTAAAAACGCAGACCGCTTTATTTTTTCCGATAATTCATCAACAGAAATTTCTCCATATTCCATTTCGCGAACTAGTTCTTCAAGCTCCAACATTGCATCATCATATTTTAAATTTTCTTTAGTCATATTTCTTAATTTTATAAATTTCACTTTCTATTTCACCTTTATATATTTTGGTAATCAAGCTATCTCCTACTCTAACATCCTCTATATCAGTAACTATTTTACCATTTATCGTATTATACGAATATCCTTTTTTAAGTAGATTTTCGGGTTTTACCAATTCAATCTTTTCTTCTACAAACTTTAGTTTCTGACGTTGGTTAATCAATAAATTGCGCGAAATAGTATCTATTGATTTAGTATTACGTTCTAACTTATGCTCTTCAATGGATAACCTTTTTTGTATGGAAAAGCTACTATTAGAACTTAATTTACTAATTGAATTTAAACTAGAAGACAATATGATTTTAGAAGAATATATAATAGATTGTTTTAAGCTAATAATTGAACTATTCTGCTGCGCAAGAAACTCTTTAGAGCGATTTACAACATAGGAATAGCTATTATTTAAGATATTAATCTTTTCATTTATATAATCTTGCACAAATCCCTCTACAACACTTTGATATCCTTCAATAGTTACTGAATTATTATCAAATTTTTGCTGCAGAAGATATGCTAAATCAGTAGGTGTAATTGAATTATAATGCGATATCATTTCCACAACAGTTTCGTTGGTAGAATGACCAATACCTGTAATTACGGGTATTGGAAAATTAGCTACTTCCGAAGCCAATTCATAATTATTATAGCAATCCATACCCACTTCTCCACCACCACCTCTTATTATAGCTACCAAATCAAAATGATGTTTTACTTTCTTTATCGCCTGTAGTTGTTTTATCATTGAGCCAATGGCTGCATCACCTTGCAATAGCGATGGGAATATCATATGAAAATATTTATAATCACGAGTATTATTGTCAATAATAGTTATAAAATCGTGATAACCTTTACTTGTTTTGTCTGATATAATAGCAATTCGTTGAGGCAATAATGCTAGTTTTAATTCTTTATTTTTATTATATAAGTTATTTAATTTCAACTTATTAATACATTCCTTTTTCTCTTTTGCCAATATTCCAAGCTCATAATCAGCATCTATTTCTAATATATTAAGTGAGAAGCCATATACAGCATCAAATTTTATCTCTGCCAAAAACAGAATATTCATATTATCGCCTAATTGCTTGCCCGTTTTTTCTATAAAAGCTTCATTTATACGATTATAGTTGCCTTTCCAAAGTGTAGTACGTATTTGTGCTTTTACCTTTCCATTAGTTTTTTCCACCAAATCGGGATAACAGTGTCCACTTTTAGGATAATAATTAAGCTTTATCATTTCCGACTTTATCCAATAGGGAGATTTATAAGTACCTTTTATTACACTACTTACGCTCTCAAGAATTTGACTTAAACTATAAAAGTTTCTATTTTTACTATTTTCTGACAAAGTGATTTCTATTAATAATATATTGGATGAAAAATTGTTCCTTGGCTACTGAATTCTATTGCTGGAGCAGGGAATTTTATAAAGCTAATTAAATTAAAAACTGTTTTTAGAAATTTAGATTTTGTTGGGATTCTTGTCCAATCGACATCCAACGATAAATAATACTGACGATAACGTGGTGTGTTAATAGGGTTTCCATTCATATCAGCATTAGAAAAACCTCCCAGCATACCCTCTGCACCATAGCCTGCAGCAATATTTAGCCATTTTGGAAACCAAGTATCTTCCTTTAAAAAGCTATATATATTGGCACTAAGCCATATTGATTGTCCATTATAATCTTTGAGCATCTGCTCAGGATAATTATTACCAAGCAAATCGGGTCGTGTATCAGCATAGGATGTTGTATGAAAGCTGTACTTCATCGAAATGCGTTGCTCTTGCCATATTAATGATTGTCCGATATAAAGAATAGAGCCGGCAGCATTTGCTGTCATATCGCCCCAAGAAAAACCCCAATTCGTACTATATGCATCTAGCATTTCTATTGACGAAAGATATAAAAATCCAAATCCACCACCATACCAGGTAGATTTCTTATGCGATACTCCTGACCAACGTAATAAATCATAACCTACCTTGCCCAAATAATATGAAGTACCCATATGCCCCAATTTATCCATTTGGCACCATTCTGCATTATCATTAAAAGTATGCCAACTACTTTGATCATAATTAGAATACCATGCAGAGTTTAAGCCTATAACAGATCCAATCCAAAATGTACCACCAATTGCCGAAACAGTATATAGCTTTCCTGTATCTAATACCGAATCAGCAGGTAAAATTTGAGCATTGAGATTATTAAAAGTTAATAAAAACAATAATAGGCTTATTATATGGCGTTTAAAGTTCAATTATTTAATTTTTGTAGTAAGCATTAATTTATCTCCTATAAATGCTTCAAGGGTATCTCCTACTTCAATTGGGCCAACTCCAGCAGGAGTGCCAGTATAAATTAAATCACCAATTTTAAGAGTTATAAATTGCGAAACATATTCAATAATTTTATCAATTGGAAACAGCATATCGGAACTTATTCCTTGCTGTGTTAACTCTCCATTTTTCTTCATACTAAATTTAATCTCTTTTGTATTTTTAAACTCTGCAATGGGAATAAATTCACTTATAGGCGCAGAGCCATCAAAGCTTTTTGCAGGCTCCCAAGGGAGTCCTTTTGCCTTAAATTCACTCTGCAAATCACGAGCAGTAAAGTCAAAGCCAATACCTATTGCATCATAATATGTATGAGCGAACTTCTTCTCAATATATTTTCCAACTTTGTTAATTCTATATACCAACTCTGTTTCAAAGTGAATTTCTTGAGAAAATTCAGGATGAAAAAAATCTTTATTCTTAGTTAGTAGTGACGTTTGTGGCTTCATAAACCAAACAGGAATTTCAGGCACAGGATTATTAAGCTCCTTAGCATGGTTTACATAATTCCTTCCGATACATATTATTTTCATATGTTTATATTTTTAATGGCCATATGCAGTCGCATGAAAAAAATAATCATTGCCTTGTGAGTTAAATAATTATTCTTTGTCATGCTCGTTTCATATGTTTAAGATTTATTAATTAGGTGATATGTAGTCACATAACAAATTTTAATCATGCCCCTGTGGGTCAAAATAAGATTAAAAATTGTCATGCTCATTTCATATATTTTAAATTTATTAATTTGATGATATGGAACTCTCAAGACAAATTTTAATCATTGCCCTGTGGGTCAAAATAAGATTAAAAATTGTCATGCTCATTTCATATAATTTGTTTTATTTAGATACAAAGCTTACAGCCTTTCAATACTACTTCTTTTGAATAATTTTTAGCACATTTAAGCTACCATTAAAAACATTAAAATCTACATATTCGCTAATGCCAGGCACTATTGCAGAATGCGAAAACTGCCAAAAAACCCAGTTTGATTGTCTTGGCTCCGTTTTTTTTAATCGTGATATCCATAGTGAATATTCTTTAAAATCATTTGTTTTGAAATACTTACGATAAAATACTTGATTTATGTATAATATCGGTTTCATTTTATAATGTGATTCCATTAGCCTTAAACACCTCAGCACTTCATTACGATACTCCTCTTTAGATATTAAACTTTCCTGCTCCACATCAAGCATTGGCGGTAAATCTCCTTTGCTAAGCTTCACTGATTCAAAATAGTTTTCCATTTGTAGCTCCACGCTAACATTAGGATTAAAAAAGTGATATGCTCCTCTTATAAAGTTATGTTTTTTGGAATTCTCCCAATTCCTAACAAATTTATTATCTTTCCAATCTACTGATTCTGTAGCCTTTATATATACAAAGTCTATTTTATTATAACGAAATCGAAATTCTTCCAAAAGCTTCCAATTAATTTCACCTTGATGCCTTGATATATCAATACCAAAAACCTCACCCTTTGGAACATTAACGCCAGAATATAGATTTGTTGTTTTATTGGACGAGGGAACTGGCTTTTTCTTTTTTAAGCTCAATAATTCATGGTAGACTTTTCGGCTATAATATCTAGATTGTTTCTGAAAAATAAATAAAATAGAGAACAGCAGTAAAAGAATTGATATCGTAATAATGATCCAACTTTTTATTTTAAGACTTTTATTTTTTTTTCTCTTTTTACTCATATTGCAAACTAATTGCCCTTATTAAAGTCCTTTAATTTAATTTCAGTAAGTACTTTCTTAGTATAAGCGGGAAAATCAGCATTCATCATCCAATTATAATAATTAGGTTCTTTTTTGAATACATCGATAACCTTTTTTCCTTTATGCTTTCCAAAATTAAAAACTACTGCATCATTCTCATCGTAAATTATCTGACCAGCTAAATCAACATTTCGCGAAAAAGTAGCAAAATTTGCCAGCTCCTTAATATCATTAACTACAGGAAATGATTGATTCCCTTTATTATCTTCATAAGGAATTTCTTTATAACGCTCTAGTTGAGCAATAAAAACATCATATGTAGCCTGAGCATCGGCCATAGCTGTATGTGCATTCTCTAGCTTTTTATTTAAATAAAACTTAGAAGCAGCACTTAATGATCGTTGCTCCATTTTCATAAAAATGGTTTGCACATCAATAAGTTTTCTGTTTTTTATTTCAAAATTCACATCTGCTCTAAGAAATTCTTCAACTAGTAGCGGTACATCAAAACGATTAGAGTTATAACCAGCAAGATCGCTATTGTCTATAAATTGCAGTAGTTCAGAAGTATACTCTTTAAAAGTAGGCATGTCTTTTACATCCTCATCAAATATTCCATGAATATTAGAAGTTTGACGTGGTATCTTAATTCCAGGATTAATCCTTTGCTCCAATCTATGCTCACTTCCATCAGGCATAATTTTTAATGCTCCTATTTCAACAATTCTATCTCTGGCAGCATTAATTCCCGTGGTTTCTAAATCAAAAAATACTAATGGTTTTCCGAGATTTAGCTTCATATTGGTCTGAGTTTAATAATTAAATATAATATCTTTCTATTGTAGTGTAAAAGTATAATAATATAAGATTGATTCAATTCTTTTTTCAATCAATTATGCACAAAACTACTAAGTTTTTATTGATAAAAAATAATGTACTTTTGCCATATGACATTTGATGATTTTAATTTCCACGAAGGGATATCTGACGCCCTATATTATACAGGTTTTAAAAAGCCTACACCTATTCAAGAACAAGCAATTCCAAAGATAATGGAAGGCATTGATTTGTTGGCTACTGCGCAAACAGGCACAGGAAAAACGGCAGCATTTATGCTACCAGTTTTAAACAAACTAGCCGAAAATCCTTGCAATAATATTGACACCTTAGTTGTAGTCCCTACTCGTGAGTTGGCATTGCAGATAGATCAAGAAATACAAGCTTTCTCATATTATGCCGATGCTTCAAGTATTGCTATTTATGGTGGTGGTGATGGAAATGAGTTTAACGACCAGCGTGCTGCCATTAAAAATGGTGTAAATATAATTGTTGCCACACCAGGCAAACTTATATCTCATTTGAATATGGGATATGTAGATTTATCTAATCTAAAGCATTTTATTCTGGACGAAGCAGATAGAATGCTAGATATGGGATTTATGGAAGATCTTAATAAAATCATGAAGCATCTTCCAGAAAAACGCCAGAATTTAATGTTTAGCGCTACAATGCCATCTGACATAAACAAGTTAGCTGCTAAGATGCTTCATAATCATTTTGAGATTAAAATTGCTATTTCGAAGCCTGCAGCAGGTGTAAAACAGTCTAAATATGAGGTGTTTGATACTCAGAAAATACCTTTAATAATTGATATTATAAATGAAAGAAAAGATTATAATAGTATTCTAATTTTTACTTCAACAAAAAAGAAAGTATCAGAAGTTAGCAGAGCCCTTACTCGCAGTAAAGTGCCTGCAAAGGCTATCTCTTCCGATTTCGATCAAAAAGAGCGAGAGGCTGTATTGCTGTCTTTTAGAAGCAAGAAAACAAAAGTACTTGTGGCTACTGATGTTCTAAGTCGTGGAATAGATATTAAAGATATTAATTTGGTGATTAATTATGATGTACCAAATGATGCTGAGGATTATGTACATAGAATTGGACGTACGGCACGTGCCGAAACCAAGGGCGAGGCAATTACTTTAGTAAATAAAGATGATGAATATAAAATGGTTCGCATCGAAAGACTTATTGAGCGAAAGGTTGATATGATTGATCTTGATAAATCTATTGGCGATGCGCCTAATTTTAAGACTGATAAGAAAGGGCAATCAGGAGGAAAAGGATCCTTCGGTAAAAACTCAGGAAGAAAATCCTCCAACGCTAAAGCTTCCGGAGGACAAGGAAAAAGGAAACCTGCGGAAGGGCGAAAATCCTTCGATAAAGACTCAGAAGGAAAAAGGGTTGTTAAAAAAGCAAATTATAAGCCCAGAGATACTAAAAATAAGGATAAAGGCTCATTAGATAAAAACTCAGAAGGAGAAGAAAAAAGGGTTGTTAAAAAAGCAAATTATAAACCCAAAGAAAATCGAAACAAAGCTCGAAACAATAAGCCAAAGGATACTGAGAATAAGGATAAAGGACAAGGAGAAGGGAAAAGGAAGGTTGAGCATAAGGTTAAGTCTAATAATCCTAATAATAAGAATAGTAATAAGCCTCGAAAGAAAAAACCTACTAATAAGAATCCTAGAAAGGAATCTGAAGTAAAAGGAAATTCAAACGCTAAAGCTAAAGGTCAAGAATCTTCCTTCGCTAAAGTTTCGGAGAATAAAAAGAAATCTATTTTTGATATTTTTAGGAGGAAGAAGAGGTAATATTCTAAATACTTTATTGGAAATATTAGAGAAATACTTAGAATGAAGATATTTGCAATTAGTGGACTAGGTGCAGACGAAAGAGTTTTTAATTATTTGACTCTTGAGCACGAATTAATTCCTATTTTGTGGATTGAGCCCCAAAACAAAGAATCAATTATTGATTATTCTAAAAGATTAGTTGAGAAATACAATCTTATAAATGAATCTGATTTTGGTATTTTAGGAGTAAGTTTTGGTGGGCTAATTGCAACTGAGATTAGTAAACTCACAAAACCAAAATTTACGATTATTATTTCTTCTATCGAATTTTCTAAAGAATTACCTGCTATTTTAAAGCTCATAGGTAAATCCAAATTAATAGAATTGATTCCTAAAAAGCTTCTTAATCCACCTAAAGCACTCGTCTATTTTATTTTCGGCTCTAACAAGAAAGAACTCTTAAACTCTATCTTAGATGATACCAATTTGGATTTCAATAAATGGGCTATCAGAGAATTACTAAATTGGAGGAATCAATTACAATTACAAAATCTAATAAAAATAGGTGGCTCTAATGATAAAGTATTACCTCCTAAAGGAAAGAACACTATCCTTATTGATCAAGGTGAACACTTTATGATAGTTGACAAAGCTGAAGAAATTAGTAATGTAATAAATGAAAAAATACTAGTTTATTCCAAACAGCAATTATAAGCCACCTTTATAGAATATAATAAGGCAAATATTATTACTTAAATAATTTAAAACCATGCATACAGTGAAGATAGACCTTATAATAAAAATATTAATTATAATCACTTATCTGAAATTACAGCTCATCAAAAGTCAAAATACAGCTCAAATATTGTGAATTATGAGCTAAAAAGCCAATCAAAGTGAGCTAATTGAAACACATCAGAAAAACCATTAATAATTAACAACTAACCATTAACAATTACAAAGTTCCCCCCAAAAATCAGGAAAAGACTTCTCAACACTCTCTGGATCAGAGATATTTATAGATTTGCCAATGATAGCAAAAGGTGCAAATGCCATTGCCATTCGGTGGTCGTTAGCTGTATTTATTGTAATCTCTGAAAAATCCCTTTTACTTTTATCAACTTTACATGAGTTTAATAAAAGATACTCTCCAAAGCCATTATCTCGTAAATCATAAGCAAGTTTATCCAACTCAGCACAAAGCACATCCATCCTCCTACTCTCTTTGTGATTAAGGCTTTGTAGGCCTGTGAATTTTCCAATAACACCAATTGCAGCACAGCTACATATTATTGCTGGAGCAAGATCAGGAATATCATTAAAATCAATATTTTGGTTATAATTAATCTTATTATTTGCTTTTATCAATACGCCGTAATCTGTTTGAGTGGACTCTACTCCCAAGCCAACAAATACGTCAGCAAGTATACTGTCGCCTTGCAGACTATCCAATTGCAAATCTCTTAGCAGTAGTTCACCTTTACCTTTCATCGCAATTAACTCATAAAAATATGATGCAGAACTCCAATCTCTTTCTGGATTTACTGTATTTATAGTTTTTTGATATTTGCCATTTAGTATAATCTCACGACCATTTATTTTATAATCAATTCCATACATTTTCATTATTTCTAAAGTTAGAATAATGTATGGCATTGATGATAAGTCTCCTTTAAGCAATAGTTTACTACTATTGTATTGCGATGGTAACATCATAAGTATTGCACTTGCAAATTGACTACTTTCGCTAATGTCTATTTCTATATTATGGCTATTTAGTTTTGAGCTGCTGATTTTAAAAGGAAGGCTGTTATCATTGGCAATTGATTTTATTTTGCCTCCGTTTTTTACTAGAGAATTTAGTAAAGGCATTATTGGCCTTTTTTGCATCCTATCGCTACCTTTTAGAATATATTCTTTACTTTTAGTAAGCATATAAGGCAGTATGAACCTAGTAACTGTTCCGGCATTTTTGCAATATATTTCTTTGGAACTAATAATACTATTTTGCTGCTCGTTCTCTTCAATTTCTAGCAAAATAGATTGTAATAACACACTATCGTCGGCAGTAGATATTTCTAATTCATTAATATCCCAACCCGCATAGGAGTATATCATCAACTGTCTATTACAAAAGCTTTTGGATAGTGGCAGCAGTATATCTCTTTGGATATTTTTAGTATTAAACTTAATGGTTTTAATTGCTGTCATTTTGCTATAATTCAGAATAATACTTAAGAGCTTCTAATATCAATTCTTCATCAATAAATTGATCGTAATGTGGTTTTCCAATATCACTAATTAAGACAAAAGATATTTTATTATTTACATTCTTCTTATCTTTTCGCATTAAATCCAACAATTCATCAAAATTTGATTTATCAATGGCGCAGAAACTAAAATTCTTAAGAATATAGCTTTCAATTTTTTTCTGCAGATTATTATCCAAGCCCATTACTTTCGCTGAAATATAAAGCTCTACAATAATACCAAGAGCAACAGCCTCGCCATGTCGTAATTGTCGATTATTCTTGCCCATTGAAAATGACTCAAAAGCATGACCTACAGTATGTCCAAAATTCAGAATCTTACGAGCACCTTTTTCATAAAGGTCTTCCGATATTAATTTATTTTTTATACTTAAGCATTCTTTAATAATAAAACCCAGGTCTGTATCCCTATCATACTCTTGATTTACGAGCATATTCCATAGTACATAATCAGAAATAAGTGCGTACTTAATAAATTCGCCAAGAGCTGATGCCAAATCTCTATCTGATAAAGTATCAACAAAGTCGGTATTAATAAAAACACCTAAAGGATGTGCAAAAGCACCCACTTGATTTTTGGCATTTCCCAAATCTATACCAGTTTTGCTACCCACAGCAGCATCTATTTGCCCCAAAAGTGTAGTTGGAATATTAATAAATGGAATTCCTCGTTTAAAAGTAGACGCCACAAATCCTCCAATATCAGAAACAACACCACCTCCCAAATTAATAATAAGGGTATTGCGGTCGGCACCATTCTCCAATAGCGCATGCCAAAGCCCTGTTGCTGTTTCTATGTTTTTATGCTCCTCACCTGCGTCAATCTCGAGTATTTCTGACTCTTGCAAATATTCCACTTTACTCAATAGCAATGGTACACATGCGCTGTGAGTATTCTCATCTACAAGAATAAATACCGATGAAAAATCATCTTTCTTATCTTCAAAAAAATCCACCAAAGCCTTCATCGAGTTATCAATGTGTATGGTATAATTATCGTTTATTAGAGTATTTGCCATATTAGGTTTATTAAGGGACTAATTTGATTTCCTATTAAATTATATAAACTAAGAAATAAGTTCATTTCTAATTTATCCATGCAAATTTAGTGAAAATTAATTCTGCTATTCATTTATTTTATTATACTTTTGTAGAAGTTAATAAGCAATGATAATAAAATGAACAAGAATTCCATTTTAAGGACAAAACTTGCAGCTTTAATGCTATTAATAGCATTTACTACTCCTTTTGTTCTAAATTCACTTCATTTTATTTTATTCGATCATCATGAGCATGAGCTGCATAATGGGCTTTCGTTTGAAGAGAATACACAAACGCATAGCAACTGTTTATGGGATTTCTCTGTAAGTGATTTATTTTCTGATGAAATATCGCTTAATTCTCTTAGTTTCATTTTCATAAATCATCAAGAATCACGAAATCTAGATTTTGTTTATAGTTTTTCCTTTCATTTTGGGCTCAGGGCTCCTCCTATTTCATTTGTATAATTAATCTTTTCAAGAATGCGATAAGTACTTCGTTATTTTTATTTTTGAATCATTCATCCCGACAATTATCGTCTGGGCTCCTTAATCAAAAATTTGAAAAGCCTTGCCTTTATAGCCTTCTTATCAAAGATATACCCGTATATCTCTGCAATTCATATTATTACAAACAGTAATTATTCTTTAACCCTGTATGTAATATGAATTCTAGTTATCGTACTATTCAATTCTTAATAAGAAAATATTTTAGATAAAAATCAATTCATACAAATGAAAAAACATATATTACTATTAATATTATTAATTATCTCTACCTACTCTTATGCGCAAAATAGCATAGAAGGAAAGGTGACAAACAACGACAAAAGCGAAAAAATAGTTGGTGCAGTCGTTTATATACCTGAATTACAAAAAGGTACCTACAGCGATAAAAATGGTGAATTTGAGTTAAAAGACCTCCCCAATGGTGATTTCACAATCAAAGTTTCATTTATAGGTTATAAAACTTATATCGAAAGAATTAATATTAAAAGCGACAGTAAAATAAATCTTGAAATTGCTTTGCAAGAGATTTATTATCAGGCAAATGAAGCTATAGTTACTGCTGCAGGCTATACATCACAACATCATTACGCAATTAAGGTTGAAAGCATTAGTGCCAATGATTTGGAAACAACAGCCAATATCAATATTATGGACAAAATGGATAAGATCCCTGGCCTTAATATGATATCGCAAGGTCCTGGCGTTAGCACACCTAACATTCGAGGACTAAGCCTGAGTAATGTACTTGTACTTACTGATGGATTTAGGATGAGTAATTTCCAATTCTCTGAGCATCATCCATATTTGGTTAGTAATTATGGCGTTGAGAATGTGGAGCTTATCAAAGGCCCTGCTTCATTACTTTATGGTGCTGACGCTGTGGGTGGCGTTCTGAATTTTATTAGTGAAAAACCTGCATCAGTTGGGAAATTAGAGGCTGATATCAATAGTGTATATTTTGCAAACACCAATGGTTTTCAGACTAATATTGGTGTTAAAGCTCATGGGCAGAAAATATTTTGGGGCGTAAGAGCAGGAATACAGCAGCATAAAGACTTTGCCCAAGGTGGCGGTGAAACTGTTATAAACAGTCGCTTTGGCGATAAAGATTTCAGTTTCAATACTGGAATAAATAGCAAACTGGGAAGTTATAAACTCTCCTATATCTATAAAAGTTCGCAAATAGGTATAGCCAACGATATGTCAAAACAATTAGTTGATAATAATGAATATTCGCATGAGCATTTTTATCAAAACTTGGATTTCAATATGATAAAAAGTCAGAACAAAATTTATTTAGGAAAAACTAAACTACAAGCAAACTTCTCATATCAAAACAATCGTAGAAGGTTATTTACTAAAGATATATACGCTGTAGATATGACATTGCAAGCCTTCAGTTACGAATTGAAAGCTAGCCGTACATTGCACGAAATAACAAAAAATAATGATAGTAAAATAATATTTGGCATTCAGGGAAATTATTCACAAAACAAATTAGGTGATGCACCTGTGATTGTAATTCCCAATTATTTTCAGAATGACTTAGGAGTTTTTGCTTTATTTCAGCACGATTTTGGCTCTAAGTTTCATATTCAGCTCGGTAGCAGATACGATTTCCGAAGTGTATACATCCCCTCTTTCAATTCCGTTGAGCATGGTGGCAATCGCAGTATTGATACTACATACAATAATATGAGTTATACCCTAGGAAGTACTTATGAGCTAAGCAAACATATATTCTTAAGAGCTAATATTGCATCAGCATTTCGTACAGCAAATATTGCTGAGCTTACTCAAGATGGAATTCACGAAAGTAGGTACGAAAGAGGAAATCCAAACCTAGAGAGTCAGAAAAGTAATGAGATTGACCTTGGGTTTCATTATCATAACACCAAATTCTCTTTCGATATAGCTACATTCTATAATAAAATTGATAACTATATATTTCTATCGCCCACAACTGATACCATTGCCACAGGGCAGAAAATATATAAATACGGGCAAACAAATTCCACTTTATATGGTTTCGAAACAGGATTAAATTATGTACCAATAAAGCAAATAGAACTTCATGGAAATTACGCCTATACAATTGGTAAACAACAAAATGGTGATTATTTGCCATTTATTCCTCAAAACAAAATCAATGCTTCAGTAAAATATAAATTGCTACACTTAGCTCATACAAAAGGGTTATTTGTGGAAGTTGGTGGAACTTACGCTTTCTCAAAAGATGATATCTCACCATTTGAGGAAGAAAGCGATGCTTACTTTTTGTTAAATAGTTCTATAGCATCTACTTTTATTATTAGAAAACAGAAATTGAAATTTGGAATTTATGCTACTAATATATTAGATAACAAGTATATGGATCACCTATCAACTTTAAGCGAAGAAGGATATTATAATATGGGAAGAAATATTAGTGTGAAACTCACTATACCTCTTGAAGTTAATTATTAGTTGTTAATTGTTAATTCGTAATTCATAATTATTAAGCCGGACTTCGGTACAATTTACTTCGCTTTGCTCAGTAAATCACTCAGTCTGACGGCTTAATAATTATTATGAATTCGTAATTCTTATCCCGATGGCTATCGGGACCTAATTTCCCTTAAGTAAGTTCTTTATTTCATTGAGCTTCATTAGAGCTTCCACAGGAGTTAAAGTGTTTATATCAGTATTAAGAATATCCTCTTTAATTTGCTGTAATAGAGGGTCGTCAAGCTGAATAAAGCTAAGTTGATAGTTATTTTCTTCCTCTTTCTTTTTAGCAATAACTTTTATTTCGGCACCAAGATTATTATTGCTATGTGCTGCTTCCAATTGTTTAAGCATAGCTTCGGCTCGCTTTAATACAATCTTAGGCATTCCAGCCATCTTTGCCACATGAATACCAAAACTATGTTCAGAACCCCCTTTTGCTAGCTTACGAAGGAATATTATCTTATTTCTTAGCTCTTTTACCGAAATGTGGTAATTACTTATTCTCTTAAAAGTATTTGCCATTTCATTAAGCTCATGATAATGAGTTGCAAATAGTACTTTTGCTTTATAAAGCTTATGTTCATGCAAGAATTCAGTAATAGACCATGCTATGGAAATTCCATCATAAGTACTTGTCCCTCTTCCTATTTCGTCAAGTAAAATTAATGATCTATTGGAAATATTATTAAGAATACTGGCAGTCTCGTTCATTTCTACCATAAAAGTAGATTCGCCAGAAGAAATATTATCAGAAGCTCCTACCCTTGTAAAAACCTTATCTACCATACCTATGGAAGCTGCATCAGCAGGTACAAAACTTCCCATTTGCCCAAGTAATACAATCAATGCTGTTTGACGAAGCAATGCAGATTTTCCAGACATATTAGGACCAGTAAGCATTATCATCTGCTGCTTTTCGTTATCTAGGTATACATCATTTGCAATATATGGCTCATCAAGAGGTAAGTTGCGCTCTATAACAGGGTGACGACCATTTTTAATATCTATGGCAAAGCCTTCATTAATATCTGGACGTACATAGTTTGCGACCCTTGCAGTGCGTGCAAAGGATGTTAATACATCCAAGCGACCAATTATTGACGCATTAAGCTGTATAGGAACTATATACTCAATAAAACTATTAATTAAATCGCTATATAATCTGGTTTCTAAAGCAAGGATTTTTTCTTGAGCTCCAAGTATTTTACTCTCTAGTTCCTTGAGCTCTGGAGTTATATATCTTTCATAGTTTGTTAGCGTTTGCTTACGATTCCATTCCTCAGGAACTTTATCGATATGAGTTTTGGTAACTTCAAGATAATAGCCAAATACATTATTAAAACCAATCTTAAGACTAGGAATACCTGTTCTCTTAGATTCGCGCTCTTTTATACTATTTAATATCTCTTTACTCGAAGTTGTAATATATCTTAAATCGTCGAGCTCCTGATTTACACCATTAAGAATAACAGATCCTTTATTTACCATTACTGGCGCTTCAGGATTTATAGTTTTCTTAATTTTATCATACATTGTCCTACATGGATTCAGCTGTTCGGCCATACGCTCCAATGCTGGTATTTTAGTGAAAATTAGTGATTTCTTAAACTCAGGAATAGTCTCTAAAGCAAAACTTAACTGCATGATTTCACGAGGATTAATCTTACTTATCGAAACCTTTGATATAAGTCTTTCTAAGTCACCAACAGTTTTTATTAGTTCACCAATATTCTCTTCATCTTGTATCTTATTATGAAAATAATCAACTATATTTAGCCTTTCATCTATTTGAGCCTTATCTTTTAGAGGAAGCACAATCCATCGTCGTATCAAGCGGCTACCCATCGGGCTTTTGGTATCATCAATCACATCAAGAAGACTTGTTGCATCTTCATGCGAAGAATTTATTAGCTCTAAATTTCTTATGGTAAATCTATCTAGCCACACATATCTTTCAGCCTCTATCCTACTAAGCTTAGTAATATGTTTTATCTTATCGTGCTTAGTTTCTGATAGATAATGTAATATTGCTCCTGCCGAAATAATAGAATTATTCATATTTTCAATGCCATAACCCTTAAGAGATGTTGTGCCAAATTGTTTATTCAATAAATCATAGGCATAATCAAAGGTGAATACCCAATCTTCAAAAGTTGTAATATAGTATTTATCACCAAATATTTCTTGAAATTTAGTCTTTAAATCCCTGCGGATAATAACCTCCGAAGGAAGAAAGCTTTGAAGTAGTTTATCAATATACTCAATATCTCCTTCTGCAACAAAATACTCACCAGTAGAAATATCCAAGAATGAAACTCCTCCACTTTTTCCTTCGAAAAACACACTTGCCAAAAAGTTATTCTCTTTATAATCAAGTACTTTATCATTATATGCAATACCTGGCGTAATAAGCTCTGTAACACCACGTTTTACTATGGTTTTAGTTAATTTAGGGTCTTCCAACTGATCACAAACTGCAACCTTCTGTCCTGCACGAACAAGTTTTGGCAAATACGTTTCTACACTATGATGAGGAAAACCTGCAAGTTCGATAAAAGAAGCACTGCCATTGGCGCGTTTGGTAAGCGTAATACCAAGAATCCTTGATGCTTTTATGGCATCTTCGCCAAATGTTTCATAAAAATCACCTACTCTAAAAAGTAATAAAGCTGTCGGATGCTTAGCCTTTATGCTATTATATTGCTTCATCAAAGGTGTTTCCTTTACCTTCTTTTCTATCTTCTTTGCCATTATTCAAAATTAGGAATTTATGATGTTGATTCTCAGAAATCTTTTTAGCTTTTTTAAACAATTATTAGCGACTTATTAAGAATAATAATTACTCCTTATATTTCTTAATAAGCTCATCTGCCAACTGATAAGCACTAGCAGTGTTTTGAGTAATTTTTTTCTTGGCCTTAATAATATTATTTTGCATTTCGTCATTATTATAGAACAAAGCCTTAAGCTTTAGTTCAATTTGTTCGTAAAGGCGTATAATTTCTTGATGTTTTCTATTTTCTTCAAAATAATTATTTGCTTTAGTATATTCTACATATTTCAGAATTAGTTTCCATACTTCATCAATATTAAAGTTAGAAATAGCTGAGCAAATACCCGCAGTAGGCACCCAGCCAGAGTCTGGCACTGGGAATAGATGCAAAGCATTCGAATATTGAATTCGAGAGCTCTTAGCCTTTATAAAATTATCACCATCGGCTTTATTAATAAAAATAGCATCGCACATTTCTATAATACCACGTTTAATGCCTTGTAGCTCATCACCCGCTCCTGCTAACATAAGCAGCAAAAAGAAATCTACCATAGAATGAACAGCGGTTTCGCTTTGCCCTACTCCTACAGTTTCAACCAATATAATATTAAACCCAGCGGCTTCGCAAAGCGAGATGGTTTCGCGGGTTTTTTGAGTTACTCCTCCAAGAGAACCAGAGGAAGGACTTGGACGAATAAATGCATTTTTATCATTTGCCAATGATTCCATCCTTGTTTTGTCGCCCAAAATACTACCTTTATTTCTGCTTGAACTTGGATCAATAGCGAGTACTGCTACTTTATATCCTTGTGATGTTAGGTGTTTGCCAATGGACTCAATAAAAGTGCTCTTACCAACGCCAGGAACCCCAGTAATGCCAACTCGAACTGATTTTCCAGACTTAGGAATACACGCTTCTAGAATATCCTGAGCCATAGCTCGATGCTTATTATTCGAACTCTCTATTAGGGTAATAGCCTGTGCAAGAATTTTTACGTCATTATTTAAAATACCATTGATATAGTATTTTGCATCAGTATTTACTTTCTTCTTATTTTTTAGTTTCTCAAGAAACAAATTATTAATAGAAGAAGGCTTTTCAATTCCAGCATTTACTTTTAATGAAGTACCTATTTTCTTTTTGATTGCCATGGTGTTTTACTTCTATTTTAACATCTCCATTAATTCCATTTCTAGCGAAGGATCAGCTATTTCAACAATTCTACCTACCTCATTTCCTTCACGATATACAATAAATGTAGGTACTAATTTAACTCCCATTCTAACAATATCTATTTTGCTAAATTCCTTATCTCTATTTACAGCTATTATTGTAATATTATCATCTGATATATTCATTGTTTCCATTATTCGTAGAAATTTTGGGACTTCACGATGTGAATCAGAACACCAAGAGCCAAAAACTATTTTAACACTTATGTTTTCTGTATTAGCGATTTGTGCAGTAATGAAGGTGTCAACAGAATAATTTGTTAGTGATTCACTATAATATTTAGAAAATACTAATGAACTAGCAAGTCCCTCTGCAGTACAATAGCCATAAAGGATTTCTGTATTAAGTGTAGGATCAATAATAGTTTGATTCACTAATCTATTTGCTTTATCTTGTGCATTAACATTAAATGTAGTATAGCTAAATGCAAAAACTATAAGAAAATAATGAAGTTTTTTAAATGTTTTCATAGTATAAATTATATTTACCAAATATAGGAATAAAGACCATTGCAAAACCATAAGGTTTTATAATAAGGTCCATCGCTGTACTAATACATCTTTTGTATTATAAATTGTTGTAATCTTATATAGTTCCTTATTAAGTTTATCAGTATTTTGTTTTCTACCATTATAAAAATACACAACGTAAAAATCTTTTACCTTCACTCCTTCTATATTTTTTAACCAATCAGCAACTGCTCCATCAGTTAATAAATAATACCTATCAGGGTCATTTACGTATGTTAGTATACTCTTATCAATGTGCTTAAGTTTCTCAACGGTGTCCTCAATTACATACTCCTTCGAATTATATTCCTTACTATCATCAGTTTTTATTAAATGCATTCCAAACTTTGCTATATGAAGCACTATAAGTATCGAAATCGTAATAACTTTTGTTTTATTCTTTATGTTTTCATTTTTTACAAAGCTAATATACAACGATATAGCAAATAAAATATATACAGGACTGATAATACGATAATATAAAGGAGTGTGATCGTAAAAAGTATTGGAAATAAATAAGAATATAAAATATGTTATTGGGTAAAGTATCAATAAATAGTCAAAACTCTTATTCACTTTTATTAAAACCTTTGCCGAATATATTAAACTCAAGATAATAATTAGTGCTCCTATGATATAACTTGCAATCAATCCCAAATCGTTTACAGAAAGGCTTGTGGTAAATTTTGAAGTTGTTGTTAGCCATTCTTGATAGTATTGCAGTGGCATAGGATGAAATGAAACATCTCTTCCTGTAGAACTATTTACTAGTAATATATTTCGAATCGACCAATAAACAAATGAAGTTGAGGATAATAATCCAAGGATAATGATGTATTTTATTCTAGTAAATACTCTTTCTTTTGATAGAGTAATCCATATATATACTACAGCAGTAATAATTAGACTTATACCTATATATCTAATAAGTATTGAGAATGAAATTAATATGGAAGATATAATTAACCATTTTATACTCAGTTTATTAACAAATAAATTAAGAGTATATAATGCCAAGAAACTCAATAGGATATACAAAGGCTCTGTCCATGCCATTTCATAAATATCGAAGAAAGATAGATTAACTAATATAAGTAATTGTAAAGTAATAATACTCAATGTTGAGATATACGATCTAAAAACCAAAGCAACGGCAAGCAGAAAACCGTATAATGATAGAGCATTTAAAAGGCGGAAGGAATTATAAAAATCATTAGTAAAGGCATTAAACACTGTGAGTCCCATCGACATTCCTGGAGGATAATGCGTCATATATTGTAAAGGAATTCCATCCAATATACTTTTGAACTCTCCTGTATCAACAAAAAGTTGTGCTGCAGAGATATAAATCATAGAATCAGGAGTAATTCCAATTCCAAAACGACTTATAAATACCAAGAAAAAGAATGCCAATATAGGCACTACAAAAAAATAGGCTGTAGATAAAGATCTTCTCATTGATAACAAAAATAAACAAAAAAACCGCAAGCTAAAAGCCTGCGGTTTATTTTTTTTATGGTAAAATATAATCTATTTTACAGCATCAACAATTGCTTTAAAAGCTTCAGGATTATTCATCGCTAAATCTGCTAAAGTTTTACGGTTGATGTCGATACCTTTAGCGTGAATTTTACCCATAAATACTGAGTAAGATAAACCTTGCAGGCGTGCACCAGCGTTGATACGTTGAATCCACAATGCTCTAAAGTTACGTTTTTTAACTCGTCTGTCGCGGTAGGCATATCCCATACCTTTTTCCCAAGCATTCTTGGCAACCGTCCAAACATTTTTTCTGCGCCCGAATTGACCTTTAGTCAATTTCATCACTTTTTTTCTGCGTGCTCTTGAAGCAACCGCATTTACTGATCTTGGCATTTCTTCTTAATTTTTCTTGTTTTAGCGTCCTTAAATCAATAAGAAACTTGTTGGCTAAAAACAATGGTTAAACATTAATTTTCTATAAGTAATATTAAAGACTATTTTGCTGAGCAAAACAATCATTAAAAATTTACTTAGTAAGCAATCTTTTGATATTTTTCTCATCCGCTTTAGAAACCAAACCAGTATGCGTAAGATTACGCTTCTGTTTTTTGGTCATCTTAGTCAGGATGTGACTTTTAAAAGCATGCTTTCTTTTTACTTTACCGGTACCTGTAAGAGTAAATCTCTTTTTAGCTCCGGATTTTGTCTTCATCTTTGGCATTACGCTCAAATTTTAAGTTAATTAAACCTCTATTTACTTGTTTTGGGTGTTATAATCATAATCATACGTTTACCTTCAAGCTTTGGCATTCTTTCTACCTTACCTACTTCCTCAAGCTCTTGAGCAAATTTCAACATAACTATCTCACCTTTGTCTTTATATACAATTGTTCGTCCTCTAAAGAAAACTTCAACCTTTACTTTTGCACCATCTGTAAGAAACTTCTTAGCATGTTTAAGCTTAAACTCAAAATCGTGATCATCAATATTTGGCCCTAAACGAACCTCTTTAACAACAACCTTTGCTGATTTTGCTTTAATCTCTTTTTGCTTTTTCTTTTGTTCGTAAAGAAATTTCTTATAATCAATAATTCTACAAACTGGGGGCGTTGCCTTTGGTGATATCTCAACTAAATCTAGCTCCTGATCTTCAGCTATACGCTGAGCATCACGTAGATTATATATGTCTACTTCTACATTCTCACCAACAAGACGCACCATTTGTGCTCTTATTTCTCCATTGATCCTATGCGGGTTTGTTGGCTTTTCGTATCTAGCTCTACCTCGCCTTTTAAATCTTTGTGCTATAGTAAATTCCTCCTATGTTAATTTATATTAAATTCTAAAATTGTAAGGCTTCGTTTACCTCATCAGTAATGATTTTTGCAAAATCTTCAACTGATAATGTACCTTTATCACCTTCACCTTGCCTACGAACAGACAAAGTGTTTGTCGACTCTTCCTTCTCTCCAACAATTAGCATATACGGAATACGCTGAATTTCAGCGTCTCGTATCTTTCTTCCTGTTTTCTCAGATCTAAAATCAACGTGGCTGCGAATATCGTAATTTTTTAGCATACTTTGAACTTTTTCTGCATAATCATGAAACTTTTCGCTAATAGGTAAAATCCTTACCTGCTCTGGTGTTAACCAAAGAGGAAACTTACCTCCTGTATGCTCTATTAGTACAGCAACAAATCTCTCCATTGAGCCAAATGGCGCACGGTGAATCATTACTGGGCGATGCTTCTTATTATCTTGGCCAATATACTCTAATTCAAATCGTTCTGGTAAATTATAATCCACCTGAATAGTTCCTAACTGCCAACTTCTACCAATGGCATCGCGTACCATAAAGTCCATTTTAGGACCATAGAAAGCGGCTTCACCTTCTTCAATAATATATTCTAAACCACTTTCTTTTGCTACTTCTATAATTGCATTCTCAGCTTTTTCCCAATTTTCGTCGCTACCAATATACTTTTCAGGGTTATTTTTATCACGAATAGATATCTGAGTAACAAAATCCTTAAAATCTAAAGCGTTAAAAATACGTAGTACAATCTTTATAACTGCATTAAACTCATCTTTAACTTGATCAGGGCGACAGAAAATATGTGCATCGTCTTGAGTAAAGCCTCTAACTCTTGTCAGACCATGCAATTCGCCACTTTGCTCATAACGATAAACAGTGCCAAATTCGGCATAACGAATTGGAAGTTCTCTGTACGAATGTGGTTTCACTTTATATATCTCACAATGGTGAGGGCAATTCATTGGTTTTAAAAGAAACTCCTCCCCTTCATTTGGAGTAGTAATTGGGCGAAACGAGTCTTGACCATATTTAGCATAATGACCAGAAGTTACATATAATTCTTTATTTCCAATATGTGGAGTAATTACAGGCTCATATCCAGCATCCTGCTGCACCTTTTTAAGAAAATTTTCTAAACGCTCACGAAGCTGTGCTCCTTTTGGCAACCATAGTGGTAATCCTTGACCAACTTTTTGTGAAAATGCAAATAATTCAAGCTCCTTACCAACCTTACGGTGATCACGCTTTTTCGCTTCCTCAAGCATCTCTAAATGATGAGTTAGTTCTTTGTTTTTAGGAAATGTAATTCCATAAATACGTGTCAGCTGCTTACGAGTTTCATCACCACGCCAATACGCTCCGGCTATACTTAATAGTTTTATAGCTTTAATATGACCTGTATGAGGCAAATGCGGTCCACGACATAAATCTGTGAAATCGCCACATTGATAAAAAGAAATTGTTCCGTCCTCTAAATCTCCAATAAGCTCAGTTTTATACTCATCGCCTTTATCAGTAAAAGTAGTCATTGCATCAGCTTTGCTTACCTCAGTACGAGTAAAAGTTTGCTTTTGCTTTGCCAATTCTTTCATCTTTTGCTCAATATTAGGCAAATCTGCATCAGTAAGTTTTATTTCACCAAAATCAATATCGTAATAAAAACCATTTTCAATATCTGGTCCAATACCAAATTTTGCTTCTGGATATAATATAGAAATAGCCTCAGCCATTAGGTGAGCTGATGAGTGCCACATCGTTGATTTACCCTCTTTATCATTCCATGTTAGTAACTGAAGCCCACCATCTTGCGTAAGTGGCAAAAGTGAATCAATTACATCTCCATTAAATTTTGCAGCAAGTACATTACGGGCTAAACCCTCACTAATGCTTTTTGCTATATCCATTGATGTGGTTCCTTGCTCTACTTCGCGCACCGAACCATCAGGTAGTGTTATATTTATCATACTTCTTTAAAACTAAATTTTAAGTGCACAAAGGTAATAGTTTTGTTGAAATTATATATAAGTTTTTTTAGAAATAAATCAAAAATAAAAGCATAAGTTTATAGGTATAGTGCAATATGTGTTTATTGCTTATTAACACTCTAGATATTCTTACCCTATGGTTTTATAATTCTAGCTTATTATTGATTAACTTATGATGAGCAAAGTGCTGAAATATTGGCAGACAGCATAAAAATAGAATTCTATATCTTAATCATTTCAAAATCGCCACTTTGAGTTAAATAATACATCTTATTATCATAAACTCTTATCTGCTTTATATTCTGATTAGGTAGCGCAACAGTATCTACTTGTAGACTTATTGGATTGAAAACAAAATTGGTGTCATTTTTAAGCATTAGCCAATTATTATCATCAATATAAAAATCATCAATATTAGTAAAAGGCATTTGACGAAGAAAGCCTCCATAGCGGTCAAATACAAATATTCCATTTGCATTATCACGTAAATATAATGAATTATTGCGCTCAATAATTTGTATAGGGTCAATATTGACGTTCGTAACTGCGTATAAGTTACCTGTTCTATCAGTATTTTGTAGTGAGCTATTAAAGCGCAACAACTCTTTGTTTATTGGGTCATAAATCCAGAATGAATTATTATACGACCTGCATGCAAGATTTGCCTCTGGATATCCTAATTTTGGAATATCAATGGGGCTATACTTTTGAGATAATGTATTATCAAGAAAAATAATTTTATTAAAATCCTTATAATATACGAAGATATTTGTAGATTTATTTACATCCAAAGTGCTTATATCGCCGTATATTAAGTTGCTATAAGTATATAGTAATTCGTTCTTTTGCGATAGTTTCTGAAGCTCAGCACCTTTAACAATATAAATATGCGACTGTACATCTATTTCAAAGAAATCTACTTTTTCTATATTATTATCTGAACCAGCAAATATGGAAGATAATAATAAGAATATGATTAATAAGCCTTTTGCCATGTCTATATTATTTTCTTATCAATGGAGTAATTAAATCCTCCAAATTCTTTTTTAATAATTGTATTTAGTTCCTCAACTAGTTTTCTGTCATTCGATAATCGAGGTATTTTATTCTGACCGCCAAGCTTTCCTTTATTTGCTAACCACATTATAAATAGCTGTCTAGGAGCTTTATGCACTATTGGTTTAGATAATACCATATCCTGAAATCGCTTAGCTTCGTAATCAGAATTCTCAGTTTTTAATGCATTATCCAATAGTTCCGTAAAAAACGAAATGTCTGACGGTTCTTTTTCAAACTCTATAAACCACTCATGGGTTATCTTATTATCTTCAAAGAATAAAGGTGCTGCTGTGTATTCATGAATTATAGCGCCTGTTACTTCACAAGCATGCTTAAGAGCCATATCAGCATTATCAACAATAAGCTCCTCTCCCACAGCATTTATAAAACTCTTAGTGCGCCCGCTAATCTTTATTCTATATGGCTTTACAGAAGTAAATATTACCGTATCACCAATCATATAGCGCCACAAACCAGCATTTGTTGATATTATTATTGCGTAATTTTTTCCTAGCTCAACATCCTTAATTCCCAATACCTGAGGGTTGTCTTTTCCAAATTCAGACATTGGCATAAACTCATAAAAAATACCATAATCAAGCATTAATAATAAGTCGTCTCGATCCGATGAATCCTGAATAGCAAAGAATCCCTCCGACGCATTATATACTTCTTGGTAATTTGTTTGAGGACTTAATATTTTATCAAATCTATCTTTATAAGGTAAATTACTAACTCCACCATGAATAATAAGTTCAAAATTTGGCCATATTTCATTAATCTTACTTTTACCAGAAATTTCCAATGCTCTTTCCAATATAACAAGCATCCACGAAGGAACTCCAGAGATAGCCCTTACATCTTCATAAATGGTATTCTCAATAATTAGATCTACTTTCTTGGACCAATCATCCATTAAGGTAACCGATAGATTTGGTGATTTGGTGAGATGCGCCCATAATGGCAGGTTTTTCAATAATATGGCGGATAAATCTCCAATATAATGGCCAGTATCATTATTAAGCTCTGCTGATCCGGCAACGGCAATTGTTTTGCCACTAAGAAATTCTGACTCTGGATTCTTCTTAAGATATAGAGCAAGCATATCTTTACCACCTTTGTAATGGCAATCTTCCAAACTATCTTCTGTTACTGGTATAAATTTACTTTTTGCGGAAGTTGTTCCCGACGATTTTGCAAACCATCGAGTTTCTGTAGGCCAAAGAAGGTTTTTTTCACCACTTTTTACCCTTTCTATATATGGTAGAAAATCCTCGTATGTACTTATTGGTGATGATTTTTGAAAATCTTCTAAGCTTTTTATTTTCTTAAAATCATGCTTCCTTCCCCACTGAGTGCCCTTAGCCTTCTCCAATAAATTACTCAGAACCTCATTCTGAACATTTATGGGATATTCTAAGAAAAGCTCAATTTGATGATATCGCTTTTGTAAAAACCACGCTGCTATTGAAGAAATTATTGCCATTAATTAATAATAAAGAATAATAAATTTTAGTATGGCTAAAATAACAAAATTTATTAAGTTTAAATAGTTTATATAACAAACTATATACTTCTTTTATTCAATTTTTGTATTTAATGTAACATGGCCTTCTAGGCCGTAGTTTATTTACTATAATTTTATATTGAAAATGTTTCTATTTTATCTACGGGCTAGAAGCCCGTGATACA
>JAOZPM010000227.1:0-2624 GCA_029932765.1 Bacteroidales bacterium
TCTAACAACTGTTCAATGTGTTCATGAATATGATGATTATCCGTATTATGATACTCAATTTACTTACGAGAGTTCTAGCGATTATACTGATAATGGTGATCCAACAGATTTTAACCTATCAATAGGAGAAATCAGTAGTACGTTTAGCTCTTCTTACGATAGAAGGTTTTATATACAGCCCGAAAAGGCATTTCCGTTTGATATACAAGCAATAAATTTAGTTTTAATTAATGATACAACCACTTTTTCTATTCATAGGCAATCTGTTTTTGCAAATAGTGTGGAGTTTAATGTAACAGGAACAGGTAATATTCAATGTGGTAGTTTTGGTAAACATGATGGATTTTATACCGAAGATTATATTGTTTTTGAATACAGTTCAACGGATAAAAATGGTTATAATAAAGTAATTACAAAAACAATTGCTCATAAGAAATAGTAATAATAGATTATTTAATTCTGATTTTTATCATTTTCAAGCTTGATGGAAAAGAAATAAAAACCGTAGCTATATTTTTTAATAGCTACGGTTTTTTTCTTAATTTTACAATTACATAAATTAGACAAATCAAAACACATATATTATGAGTAAATTTATTTATCAAGAGCCTTTTCCAATTGATAAGGACGACACAGAATATCGATTAATAACTAAAGATTTTGTTTCTACAATTGAGGTTGATGGTCGCGAAATTCTTAAAATTGACCCTAAAGCTTTGGAATTATTAGCAGAGGAAGCAATGACTGATGTTAGCTTCTTTCTTAGGCCTGCACACCTGCAAATGTTAGTTACTATACTCGATGACCCTGAGGCTACCGATAACGATAAGTTTGTTGCTTATACGCTTCTTAAAAACTCTGCTGTTGCTGCTGAAGGACAATTACCAACTTGTCAAGACACTGGTACCGCAATTGTTATGGGTAAAAAAGGCGAGAATGTTTATACTGGCGTTAATGATGCTGAGTTTTTCTCAAAAGGTGTTTTTAATACTTACCAAAATAATAATTTAAGATTCTCGCAGATTGTTCCTCTTACTATGCTTGACGAAAAAAATTCTGGAACAAATCTACCTGCTCAAATTGATTTATACGCTACTCAAGGTAGTGAGTATAAGTTTCTATTTGTTGCTAAGGGTGGAGGTTCTGCCAACAAAACATATTTATATCAGCAGACAAAGCAATTGCTTACCGAAGATAATCTTACCAAGTTTTTAATAGATAAATTAGGAGATATTGGAACGGCTGCTTGTCCACCATATCACTTAGCTATTGTAATTGGTGGTACTTCTGCGGAGAAAAATCTGCAGGCAGTAAAATATGCTTCAGCAGGTTATTATGATAACCTTCCTACTTCTGGAAATGAAGGTGGTCGTGCTTTTCGCGATTTGGAATGGGAGAAAAAAGTTATGGAAATAACTCAAGAGCTTGGTGTTGGTGCTCAGTTTGGTGGCAAGTATTTTGCTCACGATGTGCGAGTAATTCGTATGCCTCGCCATGCTGCTTCTAATCCTGTGGGACTTGGTGTTAGCTGTAGTGCCGATAGAAATATAAAGGCTAAAATTACTAAAGATGGTATTTTTGTAGAGCAAATGGAGAAAAATCCTGCACGCTTGGTTCCTGAAAACCCTCCACATCTTTCACCGGCAGTTGATATAGATTTAGATAAGCCTATGAATGAAGTGCTTGCTGAACTTAGCAAATACCCTGTAAAAACTCGACTTAATCTTTCGGGAACTCTTATTGTAGCTCGCGATATGGCTCATGCTCGTATTCAAGAAATGCTTGATAATGGTGAGCAAATGCCTGATTATTTCAAAAATCACCCAATATATTATGCCGGTCCAGCAAAAACTCCTAAAGGTATGCCTTCTGGAAGCTTCGGACCAACTACATCAAACCGTATGGACCCTTATGTGGGGCCATTCCAAGCAGTGGGCGGTAGCATGATAATGGTGGCCAAAGGTAATCGCTCGCCTCAGGTAAAGGATGCTTGCCAAAAATATGGTGGTTTCTACCTTGGCTCTATTGGTGGACCTGCTGCTATTCTTGCTAAAGAGAATATCCTAAATATAGAGGTTGTAGATTTTGAAGAATATGGAATGGAAGCCGTTCGTAAAATCAAAATTAAAAACTTCCCTGCTTTCATCATTACTGATGATAAAGGTAACGACTTTTTTGAGCAGTTATAATACTGTATTAAATATATAATTTAGAAAGCCATATTTGAAAAAAAATATGGCTTTTTTTTGAATTTAGATTATTACATAATGCCTTTTATGTTTCTAAGCTATAGGTACAATGCCAAATTATAAGTAATACTGATATTCCTGTCTGCCGATTCAGGCATGCAATGAATAATATCGACAAGTTTGCTTCTTAAATAGGAAGGATAAACTTATTATTTGATTTCTCAACTCTTGATTTGCATAATAAAATACACTTTTAAGGAATGGTGAATTAAAATAGAAAATAATAGAAATACTTTGCGCTATACGTATATATATATATATATGATAGTCAGTTATATAACACTAAAAAGTTAACGTTATAGGTAGTTTATATTTAATAAAAAATACCTAATTTATACCTAATTTAATTTTTAAAAATACCTAATATTCTATCTA
>JAOZPM010000228.1:0-2593 GCA_029932765.1 Bacteroidales bacterium
TATTGAAGATTTTGATACTGCAAAAAAATTCTTTCGTCCAAGTTTAGATTCTCTTCACGACCCATTTTTGATGCTCAATATGGATAAAGCCATTGACAGAATTAATTCTGCTCTTGCTAATGAAGATAACATATTGGTTTATGGCGATTACGATGTTGACGGAACAACTTCCGTAGCACTTGTTTACTCCTATTTTAAGAAATATATTGATGATAATAATCTGAAATCTGAAATTGATTTCTATATTCCCGATAGATATGATGAGGGTTATGGAATTTCTTTTAAAGGAATAGATTATGCAGAAGAGAAAAATCAATCATTGATAATTGCCCTTGATTGTGGAATAAAATCTGTTGACAAAATTGAATATGCAAATTCTAAAGATATTGACTTTATAATTTGCGACCACCATACTCCTGGAGATACTGTTCCAGACGCCGTTGCTGTATTAGATCCCAAACAAGAGAATTGCAATTATCCTTATAAAGAGCTATCGGGCTGTGGTGTAGGTTTTAAGCTATTACAGGGGTTTAATGATTTTAATAAAATTGAGTTCGACACATTAATTCCTTATATGGATTTGGTAGCAATAAGTATAGCTGCTGATATTGTAATGATTGATGGCGAAAATAGAATTCTTGCCTATTTTGGATTAAAAAAATTAAATACCGACCCTCGTCCAGGGATAGAGTGGATACTTGATTATAGTAATATTAAAAGGCAAAAAACTAAATCTCCTGAAGGTTTAGTTTTTGATAGAGAGCTTAGTATTAGCGATATAGTATTTACAATTGCACCGCGTATTAATGCTGCTGGCAGAATGGATACCGGTAAGCGCTCTGTGGAATTACTTATTTGTACTAGAATGGATTTGGCAAAAGAAATTGCCGAAAACATTAACAAATATAATATTGAACGCAGGAAATTGGACACCGAAACTACCGAAGATGCTATAAATATTATTAAAGGTAATAAGGTTCTGCTAAATGCTAAAAGCACTGTAGTTTATAGTGCACATTGGCATAAAGGCGTATTGGGAATAGTTGCTTCTCGCCTTACCGAAAGCTATTACCGACCTACAATTGTACTAGCACTTGTTGATGGTGTTTATACTGGTTCTGCCCGTTCGGTAAAAGGCTTTGATGTATATGAGGCTATAAATTCTTGTAGCCATTTATTGGATAGCTTTGGTGGTCATAAATATGCTGCAGGGCTATCGTTTAAAGAAGATAAAATTGATGAATTTATTCGTCTTTTTGAAAAGTATGTTTCCGAAAATATTTCAGAACTATCTCTACGCCCAGAAATCACTATCGATTCATATCTTAATATTGAAGATATAACTGGAAAATTTTACAATGTATTAAGGCAGTTTGCTCCTTTTGGACCAGGAAATATGTCTCCTGTTTTTATCTCTGATGGACTAGTAGATACTGGATATGCTAAAGAAGTAGGGAAAAATCATCTTAAAATTCAGGTATGTTATCCAGAAAATAGAATGACCTCTTTTAATGGAATAGGTTTTGGATTAGCTGATAAGCTTCCTATTATAAAGACTAAGCTCCCTTTTGAAATAGCATACGCTATTAACGAAAACGTATGGAAAGATAGAGTTAGTTTACAATTTATGATTAAAGATATCCGTATTTCTGAACACTAATCCCTAAAGTTAATTATATTGAAAGGTAGAATAATACAATCCACAGGAAGCTGGTATAAAGTTGAAACTCCCGAAAAAGTTTTATACTCATGCAAGCTTCGTGGACAATTTAAAATTAAAGGGATTAAATCTACAAATCCAATTGCTGTTGGTGATTGGGTAGATTTTAATTGGGAAGAGAACTCTGAAATGGGGTGGATTACAAATATTTATGAGCGCACAAATTATATCATAAGAAAGTCTGTAAATCTCTCCAAACGATCTCATATTATAGCTTCAAATATTGATCTTGCACTATTAGTAGTAACGCTAAACCATCCTCGAACAAGTACTGGATTTATCGATAGGTTTCTAATTACCTGCGAGGCATATCATATAAAAGCAAATCTAGTTTTCAATAAAATAGATTTATACACTCCTGAAGAAATAAAAGAAGTAGATAATCTCATAAATCAATACCAATCAATTGGTTATAGTTGCTCTAAAACCTCTGCCAAAACTCTAAGCGGACTAGATACTTTAAAAGATATTATGAAAGATAAGGTTTGTTTGGTTTCAGGTCATTCTGGAGTAGGTAAATCTGCTTTAATAAATTCCCTTGACCCATCAAAAGATATTCGCATAGGAGATATTTCTGATGTGCATAATAAAGGAAAGCATACTACAACTTTCGCTCAAATGCATTCAATAGGTTATGGTACTTATATAATAGATAGCCCTGGAATAAAAGAATTTGGACTTTTTGATTTCAAGAAAGAAGAGCTAAGTTCATATTTTCCTGAAATGATTGAAGTATCAAACGAATGCAAATATTCAAATTGCACTCATGTTCATGAGCCGCAATGTGCAGTAAAAGAAGCTGTAGAATTAGGCTATATTTCTCCAGATAGATATTTGAACTACCTAAATATGCTTGAAGGCAAAGAAATGAAC